>JBMZTF010000151.1:0-512 GCA_049623565.1 Litorivicinaceae bacterium | reverse complement strand
GTAGTCTCGGAGCTCGGTTCGCGTTGGTCCGGGGTGTATTCACAGGCACTGCATCAATCGATGGAACGGTCTGAGTCCAAGTTTGGGTGTGTGAACCCGATCTGTGTTCTAGAAACCCTCTGTCAGTTGCATTCAAATGCGGTCTATGGGGAATTACTTGAAGATCTCATCCCTACATTTGATCGTGTTTTTTCAAAACTAGTTAGGTCGAACCTTTCGGGAGTTCAATCACTCGATTTTTTGGTACGGAGTCAACTGATACCTGTACTTGAGGCACAAAAATCGGAGGATGCGATTGGACTGGTTACCGAACTTTGCCGCTCCGTTGAACGTAAATATCTTGAAACTCTCGAGCGCACTGGATAGCTTTCTTTTAACTGCTTAGTGGAAGTTCGATCATTTGCGTTTAAAAAGTATCAAACTCGCAGGGTTTAAATCGTTTGTTGACCCTACGACGGTTCCATTTCAATCGAATATGACGGCTATCGTCGGTCCAAACGGATGCGGTAAGT
>JBMZTF010000150.1:0-533 GCA_049623565.1 Litorivicinaceae bacterium | reverse complement strand
TTTTGAGCGCCAAGGGCACACGCGTGTTGCGTCAAGCTCGCTGGTACCACACGACGACCCAACACTCCTGTTCACTAATGCGGGAATGAATCAGTTTAAGGATACGTTTTTGGGTCTTGAGCCCCGCGATTACAACCGGGCTGCATCGAGTCAGCGGTGTGTAAGAGCTGGGGGCAAGCACAACGACCTCGAAAACGTGGGTTACACGGCACGTCATCACACGTTTTTTGAAATGTTGGGTAATTTCAGTTTCGGAGATTATTTCAAGCGTGATGCCATCCAATTTGCATGGACCTTCTTAACGGAAGATCTGCAGCTGTCAAAGGACAAGCTCTGGGTCACAGTTCATATATCGGATGATGAAGCCGCAAAGATCTGGATCGACGAGATTGGTGTCGACCCTAATCGCCTTTCCCGACTGGACGAAGATAACTTTTGGCAAATGGGCGATACCGGACCTTGCGGTCCGTCATCCGAGATATTCTATGACCATGGCGCTGAAGTGCCCGGTGGTCCTCCCGGCTCACCTGACG
>JBMZTF010000149.1:0-570 GCA_049623565.1 Litorivicinaceae bacterium | reverse complement strand
CCTAGATTGCCCTCAAGTAGCTTGACGCCACCGTTCGCGGCAAACGGCGTTGCAGGGGTCGTAAGAATTTCAGGATCCAGACTCTCTTTGGCGGCTGGGCGCCACTCAATGCCATTATCTGCGAGCATTGGTTCCTGACAGAAGTCACCAAAGCCATTGCCAAAACAGGTCTTTGCATCGGGGTTCATGAGGCCTGCATCCAACAAGGCGGTGAACAGGGTTCCAGTACCACCCGCGGCATGGAAGTGATTCACATCCGCTGACCCATTGGGATAGACGCGGGCAATCAGTGGCGTGACAGATGAAATCGCATCGAAGTCAGACCAGTTCATGCGATAGCCGGCGGCACGTGCAATCGCAATGAGGTGAATGCAGTGATTGGTAGAACCCCCTGACGCTAGCAACGCTACTAATGCATTGACCAGAGCGCGAGCATCAACCACTTCTGCCATGGGACGATAGTCTCGGCTTTGGGCGGTAATTCGTGTGATGTGCTCGGCGGCAAAGTCGGTCAGCGCATCACGAAGTGGTGTACCAGGATTCACGAATGAACTTCCGGGAAGCTGCAGG
>JBMZTF010000148.1:0-595 GCA_049623565.1 Litorivicinaceae bacterium | reverse complement strand
GTACTTGATCGCGCTCTTCAAGGCTAACCTGGAACATTTTCTGATACACATCGAGTTCATCGCCCTCAATTGGCGCCGATACCGTGGTGTCGTACGAAGCCTCAATGTGCCGCGCATTGTCGCGGAGCCAGCGCTTATAGGGCTTACTGGTCTTCAGTTTGTTATCAATGTCTTTGGTGTGCAGTACTTCACCTGTCTCGGTATCGATAACAAGAATTTGGCCGGGTCCGACACGGCCCTTGGCAACAACGGTCTCTGGTTCGTAGTGATAGGTACCAACTTCTGATGCCAGCGTGATAAATCCATCAGTCGTCGTCACCCAACGCGCAGGCCGTAATCCATTTCGATCAAGCAAACAGCATGCATACCGGCCGTCGGTTAAAACGATGCCCGCTGGCCCGTCCCAAGGTTCCATATGCATTGCGTGATACTGGTAAAACGCTTTTAAGTCTGGATCGATGTCCTCAATGTTTTGCCATGCCGGTGGTATCAGCATTCGGAGCGCTTTAGGAAGCTCAACACCACCAGTCACCAACAACTCGAGCATATTATCGAGGCTCGACGAGTCCGAGCCTGACTCGTTAACCAGTGGCGT
>JBMZTF010000147.1:0-609 GCA_049623565.1 Litorivicinaceae bacterium | reverse complement strand
TGCTGATTCCGCAGACTCGCCAGTGGCTTCTCTTCAAGATGATCGATCGCTTCCGTGACAAGATCGTAATCGAAGGCGAGTTCCGTCATCTCGACGACAGAAATTTTTAATTCGACCGTTGAAAAAACGTAAATGTGTCCTCATCAAACGGCATGTTCACGGGATGTGTAATCCCTGACGTTAAAAACCTCCCGCCGATTGAGCCAAGGAAAGCGTTCCAACTCACTAGGTCGGGGGGATGAGATTGGGCTAAAGCCCGAGTTCATTGTCAAAAATCGGAGATGTAAGCAAATGAACATTCGTCCACTCCACGACCGCGTCGTGATTCGTCGCATGGAAGAGGAATCAAAAACAGCTGGGGGCATCGTTCTTCCTGGCTCTGCGGCTGAGAAGCCAAATCAGGGTGAGATTGTTGCCGTCGGAACAGGCAAGCCACTCGATAACGGAGACGTTCGTGCGATTTCTGTATCCGTCGGCGATACCGTAGTGTTCGGCCAATACTCGGGCTCGAATACGATCAAAGTAGACGGTGAAGAGCTTCTGATTATGAATGAATCAGAAATTCTCGGCGTAATCGAAAAGTAAGACCCCTGAAGAAAGGATTTTTTT
>JBMZTF010000146.1:0-673 GCA_049623565.1 Litorivicinaceae bacterium | reverse complement strand
GGCTCTCGGGTTAGCCTTCTGGATATAGTCCTAATTTGAGTGAATAATGACAGAGATCCCATCTGAAGAAAAAGCATCACGACCAATAGGCATGGCGGCACTGTTAGGACTTCTCATCGGGATCTGTTCTCACGAGCTTCTTTTGCACTATTTACCGACCTTCTTGTGGTTTTCTTTGGGAGCAATTTTCCCTGGTCTGTACATATTGCGAATATGGAGTAGAGGCAAGTTGAGATCTATGGGTGTTATTGAATCTGATGATATGACGATTTCACGAAAATTGATGGGTAAGGTTTCTTACTCTGAGTCTTTTGATCTTGCATGTAAGCTTCTTTTTTCGCTATGTTTCTTGATCATCACTATTGGCGGTAATCTCTTGGCGTTAAATTTCTCTCCTGATTCAGCATCAATAATCCATCTGTTTAACCTCATTGAGAAATTTGCCATTTGACTTAAATGTCCTGTAGGCGACGGGCTAGTTGTCTTCGAGCGTTAGTACGAATTTAAACTGCCAAATAGTCTATATCCGATACATTCATCCCTTCTCCACAATCTCACCCCGATTCCTCCCATCTGTTGATTCGCTGTCGCTGTGTAATGGATCCATAGAAAACGGAGGAGACTCAAATGAAACAAATTATCATCGCAACAACTTTGGTGTTCACAATGAGCG
>JBMZTF010000145.1:0-758 GCA_049623565.1 Litorivicinaceae bacterium | reverse complement strand
ACGGCAGGGCTTTCATCCAATTTTTCATTTTCTTTTTCCCAATCTTGAGTGAAATCATCTACTGCATTTATCAACTTAGGTAGGTAGTCAGTTTTGTTTTTGATAAATTCTTGAACAACTCCATCCTCTGTTACTACAAGAATTACTATCTGTTCGATAGGTGTTCCTGTACGTTCTTCAAACATCTCTGCATATGCAGACGCTTGAATGTAATAACTCTCATTCCAATCATCATTACGTTCTGAACGAGAGGTCTTGAAGTCGATGATGGATAGAACCCCATCATATTCTGCAATGCAGTCCACTCTACCAGCGACCATGTACTTATCTGAATACAGTCCACACTCTTGTGCATAGACGTTATTCACTTTTTCTTTAATGACCTTTTCAATTTGACTGAAGAGGGCAGCAGCAAGAAATGGTTCTCGCTTCACCTCTTTGTTGTTGATAAGGTCTTCACACATATGGTGAACCTTAGTACCACGTTGTGCAGCAGTTCTTGCGATATAATTCGCAACATCATCACCAACCCTTTTACGCCATTCCATAAGACCTTGCATCTTACTCTTTTGCAAAACGGTAGTGATAGAAGGGTACATCTTCCCTTCTGGTGTCAAGTAGAACCGCTTGCGGTCTACGGTTTTAGTTTCCAGTTCTGGAATCTGTACAGGTTTGTGTGTAAACATAATATATCCTCAAGTTAATTTTCACCATCTTATCACAGGAAAACGCATTTGTCAAGAAGGAAGATAAATTCC
>JBMZTF010000144.1:0-1288 GCA_049623565.1 Litorivicinaceae bacterium | reverse complement strand
GCTGAATTTCGCAATGGGCCAAGCCGAGAGGGCTAAGAATAATTAATATGAACAGGCGAGGATGTTCCTCGCTTGTTAGTCAAACGGCGACCACTAGCGTGGAGTAAGCTTAGTCGTAGGCTGCTACTTTCATCCAAACGACAAATTTTCTGACTGCTAGACGTTAGTTTAATGCACGCCGATTTTATTTCAGATTCTCGTCTTGACGTGCTACGGCTTGATGAGGTGACGGATTTGAGTTTTGGAGTGACGCTGTGCGATTTATTCTCTTATTGGCCTCTGTTTCGCTAGTATCGCTACAAAGCGTTGGCGAAACCATGGACGAGCTAGTAACCAGAGACGGTCTCTACTATAAGATATCCAGCGATATCCCATTCAGTGGCGAGATTGACGGTCAGGATCTCGGTTCTTTTGAGAATGGACAGAGACACGGTGCCTGGGTGTTCCATCACGAAAACGGACAAGTAAAGAGTGAAGGTTACTACAGGAATGGTAAAAAACATGGTGCATGGGCAGGGTATTACGCTAACGGGCAGCTGTTTTATCGAGGTGCCTATTCCGACGGGAAAAAAGAAGGGTTGTGGGTTAGCTACTACGATAACGCCAAAATTTTCTATAAAGGTCGTTACAACGCCGGCAAAGAAAATGGCAGGTGGATCGGCTTTAACCCGGATGGAAGTCCGTGGTTGTATCGGACAGGGGTTTTTCAGAATGGCTCGAAGATCGGTGACTGAGTAAAAAAAGATCCACCCATCAGGCCATTAGATAAGTTTTTGCGATAATTTCGCCGCGCTCGATTGTTGGGTGATCTCCCTATCAATATAGAACAAAGTTGAATCCCGAAGACCTTTATAATCTGAAGTTATAACTTCAAATAAAATAATCTAGGCTAGACCCGTTCTTAACTTGACTGATAATCCCTCCTCCCAGATGCTCCATATAACATTGTCAGACAATGTTATATGGAGCATCTGGGACGCCTATTTGTTAAGCGAGTAGCGAGTAACCAGGCTCAGATGAGAAAAATAAAAGCCAGAGGAGGGTTAATTTGTTCAAACTTATCGGTCCAATATCGGTCGCGTTGGCGCTTGGTCTGTCTAGCTCTGCAACCGCCGGTGACGCTGCCGCAGGTGATGAGCGATACCACCAATCCTGCCACGCGTGTCATGGACCAGCCGGTAAAGGTGTGTCCAGCTACCCTAAGATTTCAGGCAACCCGGTTGAATATACCATGGAAAAACTTCAGGCCTATCGATCAGGCCAGAAGATCGGACCCAACTCGGGCCTG
>JBMZTF010000143.1:0-2042 GCA_049623565.1 Litorivicinaceae bacterium | reverse complement strand
TCGCTGACGAAAGCTAATGTACCCTCCGAACCACACAAGACCGCATTCAGATCAATCTCTCTGTCATCAGTTCTTAGATGCTTGAGGTCATATCCGGTGAGACATCGGTTGAGCTCCGGGAAACCGGCAGCGATTTCATCTCTGTTTGAATCGTGGATGTCTCGGAGAGCGTTTCCGATTCGATACTCTGCAGAGTTCTTGGGCAGATCGTCTAGTTCAGCATCACTCATAACGCGTGCGTTGAATTCTTCACCGGTTAGCAGAACGGCTTTCAGAGCAATGACGTGGTCACGCGTTTTGCCGTATCTCACTGATCCTTGGCCACTTGCGTCTGTACTGACCATCCCACCAATCGTTGCTCGGTTTGATGTTGAAAGGTCGGGTGCAAAGAAGAGGCCATGCTTGCGAATCTCTGCATTTAAATGGTCTTTCACGGCACCGCATTGCACCCGGGCCCAGCGCTCTTCAACATTAATTTCAAGAATCGCATTCATATGCTTACTAGTATCAACCACGATGCCAGCACCCAAGCTTTGTGCGTTGGTTCCTGTTCCACCGCCTCGAGGATAGAGGGTCACATCATATTCATGTGCTGCGCGGGCGATGCGGATCAAGTCCTGATGGTTCATCGGAAACACCGCTACTTGTGGGTAAACCTGATAAATACTATTGTCCGTCGACAAGACAGCTCGCGTGGCATCATCGAACTGTATTTCACCTTCAAACCCCAGTGAATGCAGGGCACGCGCGTAGCTTTGCGCGGTTTCGGCCACGGGCTCACGGTGGTCAAGTCGCGGAATCATCGCGGAACGTTCTCCAGAGATCGACAATCGATCGCGAAGTGTGTCATAAAAGACCGTCAGAAACCACGTCGAGGCCACGCCTAATATGGCTTTTTGGGAAGAAAAGACGCTAGCTGAAATGACTGATGCAGAGTGGGAATCATTGTGCGATGGCTGTGGTCTGTGCTGCCTACATAAACTTGAGGACATCGAGACGCTTCAGGTGGAATTTACTTGCGTGAAATGCCGTTATTTAGGCACAGACCGCCACTGTGAGGTCTACGACAAGCGTATTGATATCGTTGATGACTGTTTGAATGTCCGCGATCTCGCGCCTGAATACTATCGTTGGCTACCTGAGACTTGTGCCTACCGCAGAATTTACGAGGAAAGGCCTCTTGCTAAGTGGCATCCGTTAATAACAGGCGACCAGCAGGCGATGGAAGAAGGGGGGTATGCTGTTGGCGACTGGGCCATCTCCGACAGTCTTGCAACGCCTGATGTTGATTTTATTGTACGCATCAAAGCAAGCGACAGTTAGCAAGATCTGTCGGCTAAGAAAGCACTGATCTCAGAAATTTGTTCTCGGGTGTTTAGAAAGGGTGCGTGACCGGCGTCTGGAATGTCGAGCCGCCTAACTCTTAAAGCGCTGTCGACCATCCTCTCAGCTAATGGAAGTGGTAGGACGTCGGAACTCATTCCCCGTATTACAAGCATTGCTGAGGTAATTGAGGAGAACACCGCCCACGCGATTGCTGGGTCTTGAGAACCACCAAACTGTTTTAAGATGTTCGGATCGTAGTGTTGAGTAAACGTTCCATCATCAAGCCTGCGAAGGGAATGAACGACGAGTAGATCCCACTCCTCATTAGATAAGTATCCAAAGGATGCATAAATTTTCTCGAAATAGCACCGAGCCTCCGCGAGACTCGAAAAAAATTGCGGCTCTGATGCATACTCTCTGATTCTATCAATTGCCTCCTGAGGTACTTCAGGACCGATATCATTGATCACGAGTCGATCAATCAATCCGCGTGTCCTTGGATCTGATGCCATCATCATTCCCAACACACCACCCATGCTTGTCCCAATCCAATGCACTGGATCTAACACGTTAAATGCTTTTAATAAATCAACTGCAAGACTCTGATAAAACGAAAAATTATAGCAATTCGCATCTATCCAATCACTATACCCACGTCCGGGTGTGTCAGGGCAAATGATAAAGAAGCGTGACGAAAGTACGCGGGCTAACGAAAG
>JBMZTF010000142.1:0-2090 GCA_049623565.1 Litorivicinaceae bacterium | reverse complement strand
CACGTGCCGCTTCTCGCGCCCGGTCTAACTCGACGTGGACTTGCATGATGAGCGGACAATTGGAAGAGACGTGCAAACGATCAACGACCGAGTGACCGCGCTCCTCGAGCATCTTAATCTCCTTCACCAAGGCCTCTGGCGATAGCACTACTCCATTACCAATCACGCAGCTTACATGGGGACGCAAAATCCCCGATGGAATCAAATGCAGAGCCGTCTTCTGGCCGTCTACCACGAGTGTGTGTCCCGCATTGTGACCGCCCTGGTAGCGAATAACGTAGTCTACTTTTTCGGTAAGAAGATCGACGATCTTCCCTTTGCCCTCGTCGCCCCACTGGCTACCGAGAATGACTAAACTCTGATGCATATGTGATGAACCTGACTCAGTTTGTGAGGCGAACCAATGTTTTCAAATCGGTGCTAAAGCCAGTCGCAACTCGGGCTCTACCGAACGATTCTCCGACATGGTCATAACGACCACCCCGAACCAGCAATTGGTCCCGTTTTAGTGAATAAATCCCAAAGACAAGACCTGTGTGATAGTTAAATCCGTGTGTCTCACCCAAATCGCAGTACCAAGACACCTGCTCAGCATTTATCTCCTGTCGTACCTGGTTGATCTCTAGGCATGCCTTATTTAGAAACCCGATTTCCTGACAACGCCCAACAACTGTATCCAGCTCACCATACGCGTTCTTGAATACCGAAATCTCAGGAATTGTCTGTTCAAGCTTTGCCACGGCATCTGAATCCTTGCGCGCCAGTGCATCGAGCGCTCTAGCTTGAAATTCTGTGGGTTGCTTAGCGAGGATAGACTTCAAAGCACCCGCGTGCCCAAAATCAATCATCAAGGGCTCGTCGGTAAATAGCCGCACCGTGTCAAGCGCTAGTTGCACCACTTCGATATCAGCCGACAAATCAGGATTACCGAAAATTTCTGCACCGAGCTGCACAGGCGAACGACTTGAATCACCACCTGAGGCCACAGCACGAAGAACACTGCCGCAATAACACAATCGCGTTGTGGCAGATTCGTTCAGGGCATGCGCATCAATCCGAGCAGCCTGCGGGGTCATGTCAGGACGAATACCCATAAGACGACCTGATACGCGATCAGTAATCACCATGATTTGATCTGCTAAGTCCTGGCCAACACCGCTAGTAAGAGCATCCAAGTACTCGACCATCGGAGGCATAATGAGTCCGAAATGAGAACTTCGGAATAAATCCAAACACTGGCGACGACCGTCTTCGATCGCCCACGCCTCGTCGGGGAGGCATTCCTCCATACCGTCGGGCAAAATCCAGCTGGGTCGAGTCACATTCCGTCCCTAGAAATAGTCAAAGAGGCGGCGAGTTTACCAACACTCGGAGCGAGACGCATCTGGCAATCAGAATTTAACCAGATAAGACAGTGCACTCAGGTCATGGTGATTAAGACAATGATTCGCTTCCTCGCGTACCCTAGGTTTTGCATGATGCGCAACGCCTATCCCAGAGGCAGTTAGCATGGGTATATCGTTGGCACCGTCACCGATAGCCATGGTCTCGAACATTCCAATACCCAAGGCACTGGCTTCGCTCTTTAGGGTTTCAAGTTTCGTCGAACCATCAATGATCGGCGGTACCACGCGTCCAGTGACGTATCCATTTTCACACTCGAGCGTGTTCGATAAAACAAAGTCCATTCCGAGACGATCACCAACTTGATCAGCAAAGTAAGAGAATCCGCCAGACACAATACCTAGCCGGACGCCGGCACCTGCCAAATTCGCTGTCAAAATTTCAGCTCCGGGCATCAGCGTGAGGCTTTGATAGACGCCATCGAGTTCCGATACGGCGAGACCTCGAAGAAGACCTAACCGCTCCGTGAAACTCGAAATAAAGTCGAGCTCGCCGCGCATCGCACGTTCAGTAATTGCTGAGACTTCGTCACCTAAGCCACAGGCGGTAGCAAGTTGATCGATCACCTCTTGCTGAATTAGCGTCGAATCCATATCGAATAAAGCGAGTTTCGGTCGCTCCTCACCAACCAATAAATAATCGGTATTCGCCTTGTCAGCATGCGATGCGACGAGGCTTTGATCTAT
>JBMZTF010000141.1:0-2170 GCA_049623565.1 Litorivicinaceae bacterium | reverse complement strand
CTAATTATTACAGTTAATTGAATTAATCAAAAACGAATGAACGAGTTGCGTTTGATTGGGCCCATCAAAGCCGATTTTCTGTCGACATTTTTCCGGTCGATTTCCCCCGCAGTGCAGATGCGGATCAGGAAGTCCAAGAGTCCAGTCCTCTGCCTTGTGGGACCGCCAGGTGTTGGTAAAACCTCTCTTGGAGAGTCAATCGCGCGGGCAACTAACCGCGAGTTTGTACGAATGGCTTTAGGCGGTGTTCGTGATGAATCAGAGATACGAGGACATCGCCGCACGTATATCGGCTCGATGCCCGGGAAAATCATCCAGAAGCTGTCCAAAGCGGGGGTCAAAAACCCTCTATTCCTACTCGATGAGATAGACAAAATGGGCATGGATCACCGGGGTGATCCAGCTTCAGCCTTGCTGGAAGTATTAGATCCCGAGCAGAATCATACCTTTAATGACCACTATCTCGAAGTGGACTATGACCTCTCGGATATCATGTTTGTTTGTACCTCTAATTCTATGAATATTCCTGCTCCTCTCTTAGACCGGATGGAAATAATCCGAATTCCGGGCTACACGGAAGATGAAAAGCTTAACATTGCAAGGAAGTACCTTGTTCCCAAACAGATCAAAAATAATGGTCTTGGGAAAGAGGAAATCAAAGTTCCAGACCAAACATTGACTGACTTGATTCGCTATTACACCAAAGAAGCTGGTGTAAGGGGTCTTGATCGCGAAGTCTCCAAACTTGCGAGAAAGGTTGTGCGGAAGCGCATTGAAGAGGGTCACAAAAAAGTGGGCGGTAACGACGGCGAGACAGTCACCATCAACCCAAGCATGCTTGAAGACTACTCGGGGGTCCGTAAATACACCTATGGGTTAAAGGAAGCAGAAGACCGCATTGGTCAAGTTACTGGGCTTGCGTGGACAAGCGTTGGTGGAGAACTTCTTACGATTGAAGCCGTATCGATGTCTGGCAAGGGTAAACAAATTCGCACAGGATCCCTCGGAGACGTGATGCAGGAGTCGATTCAAGCCGCAATGACAGTTGCACGGAGTCGGGCAATTGCGCTGGGGATCGATCCGGATTTTCATGAAAAGACAGACCTTCATATCCACGTGCCGGAGGGAGCGACTCCTAAGGATGGTCCGAGCGCCGGTATAGGCATGTGTACTGCGCTCGTTTCTGTGTTGGCGGACGTACCGGTTAAGGCTGACGTAGCGATGACGGGTGAGATCACGCTTCGCGGGCAGGTACTGCAAATAGGTGGCCTGAAAGAAAAATTACTAGCAGCACATCGAGGTGGTATTAAAACGGTTATCATACCTGAAGAGAACACGCCGGATCTTAAGGAGATTCCTGACAATGTGAAAGCTGATCTCGAGATCAAGCCGGTATCTTGGATTGATCAGGTGTTTGATATTGCGCTAGCTTATATGCCTGAACCATTTGTGATCCAAGATGGTGCAAATGGTTCGGACACAGAACGGACAGAGGAAAAAAACACACAAAGAGCGCATTAACGGCTTGTTTCGGCCGAAATCGCTTGGTATAACAGATAAACGTTAGGTTAGTGGTCGCCTAAGAACAATAATGTAAAAGGCGCCGCTGTAATTAAAAAAACGATAGGGGTACTACGAGTGAATAAATCAGAATTGATCGATGCGATTGCTGCTGATGCAGGTTTGTCTAAGGCTGATGCTGGCAAGGCGCTGGATGCTACGTTATCTTCCGTGACGGGCGCGTTGAGAAAAGGTGACTCCGTTTCTTTGGTAGGCTTCGGCACGTTCCAAGTAAAAAATCGCGCTGCACGTGCGGGTCGCAATCCGCAGACTGGTGCCACTATCCAGATAGCGGCTGCTAAGGTTCCCGGGTTCAAGGCTGGCAAGGCACTGAAGGACGCAGTTAACTAGGGTAATTGCCAGCTGTATTGAAAAGGGGCCCCTCGGCCCCTTTTTTGAACCTATAGGTTACAACTCAACATGCTTCAAAATATTCGAGACAACTCCAGCGGTATCGTAGCAAAAATTATTGTCGGTCTGATCGCGGTGACGTTTGTCATTACCGGCGTTAATTTTATTAGCGGGAATGATGGTGATACGGTGATTGCAGAGGTCAGTGGTGTAGAAATCACTGAACGTCGTTTCGCTGAGAAACTTGATCATGAGCGTA
>JBMZTF010000140.1:0-2343 GCA_049623565.1 Litorivicinaceae bacterium | reverse complement strand
CCGATGACATAATGTCATTAATCGAGAGCGAGAAACCGTCAGAGCAGAATATAGGGACCCTTGGTACCGCGCTGATAAATGATTTCATCCACAAACCCGGGGTTCAGGAATCGTTAGCACAACTGGACGTGGCGAAGAAGGTCAGGTTGTGGGGCAACATAGGCTCGGGCATGCAGATTCTTTGGCACGGCGCAGACACCCCGAAAAAGGGATCGCCGCATGATCATGGCCAATCCTGGGCGCTCTATTTTCAGGTGACTGGTGTGACCGAGATGACCACCTATGATAGGACCGTCGGCGAACCCGGTCAGCCAGGGGAGGCTATCCTTGAAAAAGTTGACGAGAGAGATGTCACCCCAGGGAATGCGATGTTCTTCGGGCCACAGGTAATCCACTCGACACAGCACTCCTCACCGCCCGCGAGATGGATTCGGGTAACGGGTACAGATTTAGACTTCGCGGAGCGGCTGAGGTTCAGCATCGAGCGGAGAGAAGCAGTGATTGAAAAGAAAAATTAAGCAGGAAAATTGAGTATGAAAAGTTGTGTAGTCGGTATCGGAGCAATGGGCCTTGAGATGGCTCTGCATATTCAAAATAAGGGGATGGACGTTGTCGGCGTTGATCTCGATACAAAGCAAATCGCTGAGGCAAAAAAACGGGGTCTGAGCGCAAGTGACGATCTGGCTAGCCAGGTGTCTGATATTGACGTGTTCATCGTGATTGTAGCGACTGACAAGCAGACCGAGTCGGTCGTGGAGACCGTTCTTAACAACAGCCCAAAAAATGGTGCCGCAGTCGTCGTTGCGGCCACAAATCACCCGGATACCATGAAGGCCCTTGCACCAAAGTGCGCCACAGCCGGGATCCGTTTTGTGGATGCCCCCGTAGTGTTCGGGATGCAGGGAGCGCGTGATGGAAACCTGGCAAGTCTTTGCGGTGGTTCCGAGGATGATGTTTCGTACGTGACGCCGGTATTAATGTGTTACAGCAGAGCCGTTCACCGTGTCGGTGGCGTCGGCGCGGGCCAACTCGGGAAGACTTGCAATAATATGATGCACTGGGCGGCATGTTGCGCCAATTTTGAGGTCCTGGCGTTGGCGAAACGTTACGGGGTAAACGCCCAGCATATGCGCGAGATCTTATTAGAGTGCCCGGCTCGAAATACGACCCTTGATCGTTGGGATAACACCAGGTTCACCTGGCAAGAGAAGGATATGGATGTCGCGATGGAGTTGGCCCAAACCGCAAAGCTACCCTTACCGCTGTTTGGTACCATCGACCAATTAGTAAAGATGTTTTCAGCGGACGACGTCAGTGCCTTGTTGTACGGCGAAAAAGCAGAGTACTTGGGCGTTGATATCTCGGCGATGAAG
The DNA here is from genome assembly GCA_049623565.1 of Litorivicinaceae bacterium. Lineage (GTDB taxonomy): Bacteria > Pseudomonadota > Gammaproteobacteria > Pseudomonadales > Litorivicinaceae > HIMB30. The sequence goes on along the minus strand of JBMZTF010000140.1, from coordinate 970 downwards.
GCGCAAGATTGATTTTTGATCGTTAAATCTCTGAGGTTCCCCGTTTGGACATTAAAAGCCTGCGTCTGTTTCTTGGCATCATCAAACACCGAAGCATCACAAAGGCGTCACGTCACCTCTACATTGCGCAGCCAGCCCTCGGTTTGTATCTGAGGCGTCTCGAGGATGAACTTGGTGTGGAGCTTGTGACGCGTCACGCCCGAGGGGTAACACCTACCGCTGCGGGGCTGAAACTTGCTGAGCATGCTGAACGACTGATCAGCCAGATGCATTACATCAAGAATGAATTACAGAACTTGCGAGACACGCCGTCGGGTCCAGCTCTTGTTGGCTTGACCCATGGAACCGGTCAATTACTTGCCGCTCAGTTGGTGAAAAAAATCGCGATCGATTACCCTGACGTGTCGGTGTGCCTGCGAGACTCGATCAGTGAGTCGCTCGCAAAAATGCTGAACGATGGTCGTTTGGACTTAGCACTCTGCTACGCCCCATCGGATGACCAAGACCTTCGATTCAAACCGCTAGGCACGGAGACATTGGTTCTGACCTATTGGAAAGACTCTGTTGGCCAGGATGTTCCGGAAGAAATACAATTCAAGGATTTGGTGAATTATCCACTCATTCTGCCCTCGCAGAAATTCGAGTACCGGAAACTTGTCGACGGATTCGCTGAGCAGGTAGGAGTGGAACTAAATGTAGTTCACGAAGTGGAGTCCGTGCAGCCTATTCGATACCTGATCAGAGAAGGTCTGGGCTTCTCTGTGGGTTCTCTTGGTGCAATGAAGTGGGAAGTAGAGAGTGGACACGTTGGAACCGCTAGGATAGTGGATCCAACCCCAGTGAGGACTGTCTACCTAGCAGAAAACATGAGTAAGCCGTCTTCGAGGGCCGTCGAGGTTGTGAGAGACCAGCTGGTAGAGCTTGTGGCGGAAGTCGCCCACGAAAATCCGGATATTTTGTGTGTGGAAGG
>JBMZTF010000139.1:0-2667 GCA_049623565.1 Litorivicinaceae bacterium | reverse complement strand
AGATAATGAGTGACCGAACCGAGAACGGCCCGCGGTTCGCGGCTCTATGGTGATACCAATCGTTCTTATTTTCTTTTTCAATTTAACGCTCGTGGCGACGATTAATGTACCAATGTTTGCGCCGACGTAATCTGATAGCTCCCCGAGTTCTTTGACACGGTATGCCTTGAGACCGCTGAGCGGGTCAGCAACCCCAAAGATCAGCCTGGAGATACCAGAAAAGAGATGCTCGGATATTCGATTGAGCTTGTCCCGGGTACCGACCACCAGCGCGGTATCCTCGTCGGATGTGATTGTATCCAGGGCGCGTCGGATGTCCGGGCCCGAGTGCTGGCCGTCGGCGTCGGCCGTGATCAGGATATCGAATTCGTGCTCCACCGCGTACTCAAATCCTGTGCGTATAGCGTTGTCATAGCCCCCGGGGCTCTTGTTGCCGATGACGCTGGCCCCGGCGTTTTTCGCTTCGATTGATGTTGCGTCGCTTGAACCATCATCGAGGACAAGCACCTCGCCGATGGCCAGGCACTCTTTCACGACACTGGCGATGGTTTCACCCTCGTCCAGTGCCGGTATGAATATTAGTGCTCTAGATCTGTCCACGATAACGGCGATCCGCCTGCGATGGGTTTTGATAGTGGCTTGCCGATTATGTCGGTTAACTGGTAGGGGGCGATCCCGCCAGGAGGGCAGGGTCTTAGCGGGACCAGGTCGGACTCGCCAAGAATACTTCCCTTCGGGAGGTCTCGGGTAGTGTGTAGTGACCGACGCTGAACGACCGCGCTGTCGGTCTCGTTACCCTCTATTATCTTCCGACCGTCCCCAAGCGCCTGCCAGAGCTCTGTACTCCTCTCGACCATCTCGGACCACGAACGGGGGTTCATAGCGAACGAGTGGTCCGGGCCCTCGTGGTCATTGTCGTCGGTGAAGTGTTTCTCAAAAACCGTCGCGCCAAGGGCCAGGGCCCCAAGGACGGTTGCGTGGCCGGGGGTATGATCACTAAGCCCCAGCGTCACGTCCGGGTATAGCTCCTTAAAGTTCCGGAGCACGTTCAGGTTACAGTACTTGAAGTTTTCCAGGCTACCCGTGTAGTTGGTGTTGCATTGCATTAAGCAGACCTGACTGTTGTGTCGCTGGATCGCGTTCATGGCCCGGCTCACGTCATCCAATGTTGAGGCGCCTGTGGCTAGAAGGATTGGTTTGTTTTTCTTGGCCGTGTGCTCAAGGATTTGAGTCCAGGTGATGTCGCCTGATCCGATCTTGTATACGTCCACGTAGGGATCAATGAAATCAACAAGCTCGAGGCTGTAAGCGCTTGTAAAGAAGTCGAGGTGTCTCTTTTTGCACTCGTCCCTGAGTGCCTCGGTCCACTCGAGGTTGATCGAGGCGTCCTGGTAGATCTCGAACACCGACTTTTTCCACTTGGATTGGTGCGCCATCTTTGTGCCGAGTGACTTAAATCCTGTGTCGCTCACGATCGTGTCGGCAGAAAAATGTTGAAACTTCGCGGCGTGTCCGCCCGCGTCCGCGATCAGGTTTATCAGATCAAGCGCCTTCTGGAGGTCTCCGTCATGGTTCGCGCCTACGTCTGCGATGAAGTATGGTGAGGAAGCTTCGCCGTTAATATTGTTAATCAACTCACAACGTCTCATGTTGGTACTCCTCTGCTGCGTATTGTATCTCTCTGTCCAAGTCGATCGGATCTATACCGAGGGACGAGTAAAATCTGTGGCTGTCCATGATCATATTTTTCGGTCTCCTAGCGAGTCCGGCGCAACTGTCGATCGAGTCGCTTGAGACTGCTCTGGTGTTACGGTTAGTCCGTGCAAGGAATTCGCGGATAAAGTGGTCTTTTGAGATGCCCCGGTCGCTACCCAGGTTCATAACACCCAGCGGGCGCTGGTCTATGCAGCGGTCTATCATCGAGACCAGTGTGCTGATAGTGATAGGTGAGAAATAGACATCTGAGAACCCGGTTATGCCCTCGCCACTGTCTGTCTTATCAATGACCCAGTCCGTCATTGATTTTTTGGGGGTGGGGCTCTTGCCGACGAAGTTTGTCCTTAGTACGCACGCGTGGTTGACGTTGAGGGCCCGCTCGCCGGCAAGCTTTGATCGTCCGTAGGCATTGACTGGGGCGGTATCGTTCTCTCCCGACGCCTCCGAACCTTGGCCGTCGTAGACCTGATCGGTGGATACGTGTATCACAAAGGTCTCGGCGCTGGTGTCACCGATCCATTTCTGGATATTTTGTGGGATCGAGGCGTTCGCGACGAAGGCTTCGTCTTCGTGTGACTCGCACCAGTCAACATCTGTTGCGGCGGCAAAATTAAGAATAATTTCGGGCCTAATATTAGACAGTGACCTGAAAAACTCGTCTGGATCTGTGACCGAGAAGTTTAGACCATTGGGGTCCGGACGATTGAATTGGCAAATCAGTTGATCTTTATAAAGTGACGCGTATCGAAATTTGTTACCCAACATACTCGATGCACCGATAAGCAGTAGGCGGCTAGTCATCACTGAGTGACCGCGTTAAAAAAATTTGTTCTGCCAAGGTCCAGTCCTGTTCGTGATCGATATCTATGGCCTCTGTATGGTCGACAATTATCCCATTCGCGTTGCTGTGGATACGCATATCAGAGAGCCACACACTGGCGAGCGCACAAT
>JBMZTF010000138.1:0-2695 GCA_049623565.1 Litorivicinaceae bacterium | reverse complement strand
GAAGGCGAAGTGGTTTTCGGTCAGGCCTGGCTTAAGTCGGTGCGCAGTCGTTTGGGAGAGCGTAGTGACCCGTTCTGCATCGATCTCTTAGAGACGTGGCTTACTCGTCTAAAAAATCAATTTGACCTTGGCACCATGCCCATTACAGCACTGTGCCTCAACAGCCAAGAGTTTAACGCCTTTGCGGCACCCGGTGGGATCGTCGGTATCAATCGCGGCGTATATCTTGATTTAGATACTGAAGCGGAAGTTATGGCAGTACTCGCTCATGAACTTGCGCACCTAGCACAGCGACATCATTATCGAGGTCTTCGAAATTCCGAGCGGATGTCGAAAGGGACCTTGGCAACACTCGCAGGTGTAGTAGCGGCGATAGCGACGCGTCAAGGGCAAGTGGCTCAGTCCTTGATTATGGGTGGCCAAGCAGCTGACGCGACCGCGGCGCTCGCTTATTCGCGAGACTACGAGCGTGAAGCAGACCGCATAGGCGTTACCGCTCTGCAGGGTGCAGGCTATCCACCTGAGGCGATGTCGAAAGTGCTTCAAATCCTCAGCAGAAAACAGCTGTATTCTCCTAGAGATCTTGCCTTCCTGAGCACACACCCACTAGGTATCGAAAGGCAATCGGATCTTGATGCCCGGATCGCCCAGATGCCTCCAGTGGACAGCGGAGCGCCGGTCTTGGGCGCTGTGGATTTTTCAATGTTTCGATGTATCCAGACGGAGGGCCTTCAAATAGCTTATGGCGAGGCACTCGATTTTAATTGCAAACAGATTCACGATATTCTCGAACTCTACCGAAATGAGAGATTCCAAGACGCACTCGTACTCTTCGATGCTCTCCCACCCGCGACACGTAACACATTCAGCGGGCTCGACATCGAAATCGCATTGACGCTCAAAACCCAGAATTTTAATAGGACGGAGCGAGCAATTGATACGATCTCATTATTTTATCCCTCGTGGCTTCAACCGAGCATCGCTCGCGTCGATCTCGCGATTGCCCAGGGTGTCCCCGAGCTACCGCGTGAGTTCAGAGATCTCATGGCACATCGCCCTGAGCGCCTCGATCTATGGCTCGCACTCGCCAGATTTGCTCAGGCCTTTAAAAAAGACCATTTATTATTCGAAGCACGTGGCTGGGAGGCGCTCCTAAACGGCAAGCTGGAGGCATCTCAAACGATGCTCTTACGGGCAACTGAGTCATGGCCAAAAACGCTTGACAGTCGTCCACTTGAGTTACTCGAAAAGGCTATCCAAGAGTCCCGGTCAATTTAAACTCAAGCATGCGTGTGAGTGGCTTCAGCGCCTGTCTTCCAAGTTCTGCATCGATCAGTATCTCGCAGGCAGGATCCCAGAAGTCCAGTATCCGGTTAATACCCGACAAACGGTTCATTGCCATCCAAGGACAATGTGCGCAGCTTTGACACGTACCACCAGCGCCGCGGGTTGGAGCCTCCAGTAATAGTTTGTCTGGGACCTGTTGCTGCATCTTGTAAAAGATTCCCTTATCAGTCGCGACGATAAAGGATGAGTGCGGTAATCGAGCCGCAGCCTCAATCAATTGAGTGGTCGACCCCACCGCATCGGCACGCTCAACCATTTCATCGGGTGACTCAGGGTGAACCAAAAGTCCCGCATCTGGATGGACTGCCATGAGCGCATCGAGATCGTGTAAGCGAAATTCTTCGTGAACGACGCAAGCTGAATCCCATAACAACATATCGGCACCCGTTTGCTTTTGGATGTATCGACCTAAATAACGGTCCGGGGCCCATATTAAAGACTCCCCCCGCGCAGCTAACGCGTCGACAATATCCACAGCAATTGACGAGGTTACGACCCAATCAGCACGCGCTTTAACGGCTGCAGATGTATTGGCATACACCACAACGGTGCGGTCCGGATGGGAGTCGCAGAATTGTTGAAAAGCCTGATCAGGACAACCAATGTCTAAGCTACACGTAGCCTCAAGTGTAGGCATAAAAACTAGTTTTTCTGGGCTCAAGATCTTTGCTGTCTCACCCATAAACGAGACACCAGCCACTATCAATTTAGACGCAGGATCCTCTGCACCAAAACGAGCCATTTCCAATGAATCAGAAACAATCCCACCGGTCTCATCCGCCAATCGTTGAATATCTGGATCAACATAATAATGCGCAACCAGGCGGGTACCTGACGCCAAGAGCTTATCCTTCACTTCATCGTACAACTCTGATTCCAGACTTGAGGCATTCATGGCGTCCAGCAACGCACTATCCAGGTATGCCTTCACATCGGCACGCGCAGCGATGTAGTCATCCACTAGTAAGGTCATGTTCTCTTCCGGCGAGACAAACGTGGTATGAAATCATCCGGCTTATCTTTTAGCCAGTCAACGAAACCCTTTATTTCTGGGTGGGTCAACAATAATTCAACCGAGTAAAACTCAACCGCAAGTTTCCGCTCTTCAAAGGTTCGGTGAACATGTCGGTGACACGCCTTACATAAGTATGCGATCGAGTGACTCAACTCAGCTTTCGAGTACTTCGAACGAACCGCTCTGGACCGGTGCGTCCGTTTCGGGATCAGATGATGTCGAGTCAATGGCACCCGTCTTTTACACATCTCACAAAGCATCTTCCAACACCGCTAGAATAAAATAATATTTCGTAAAATTATATTTTATCATTATAATATTCTATTAATCTGA
>JBMZTF010000137.1:0-2812 GCA_049623565.1 Litorivicinaceae bacterium | reverse complement strand
TAGCGTTGAGCTTTTTAATCGGTCCTAAACTTTGATTTGGGGAATCCATATGCGTCAATGTCTCCTTGTCTACGAAAACTTGCTAGTTATGAGTGCAACAAATTTATGCGCGTCTTAGGTGTCAATAATGCGAAGGCAGAAGCCCAATGGCAAGAGTTGCCTTCGCCAAAAGTTGAAAAAGGTCAAATTCGGATACAGGTTGAGGCTGCCGGGTTGAATCGGGCAGACCTTCTTCAGATCAAAGGTCTATATCCTGGAAAGATCGAGAATCCAATACTTGGGCTTGAATGTTCAGGAGTCATTGATAAGGTTGGCGAGGGCATTGATGAGGCGTGGCTGGGGCGCAAGGTATGCGCATTACTTCGTGGTGGGGCGATCGCCGAATACGTCGTGTGCTCACCATCAGTGGTCGTATCGGCGCCTAAAGGTCTAGAACTTTCCTTAGCCGCCGGATTATGCGAAACCTGGTGTACCGCATTATTGAATCTGTGGGATCAAGCCAAGCTACTGCCGAAAGAGAGAGTATTAATCCACGCTGGGGCATCAGGCGTTGGTGTGGCTGCGGTTCAGCTCGTCCGATTGTTGGGTGCGGTTCCTTACATCACTTGTGGGTCACAAACTAAGCTTGATTACTGCCTCGCCCGAGGGGCAGAGGCTGGTGTTTTAAGATCACAGGACTGGGCCGCCTATTTCCGCGGCCTCGGTTTACAATTTGACGTTATTTTAGATCCCGTGGGCGCAGGCTATCTGAATAAAGACCTCACTGTCGCAGCCAACGCGGCACGGATCGCTGTCTTTGGGCTACTAGGCGGGACATCAACCGAATGCAATTTGGTGGACTTCCTGTCCAAAAATGTCACTTTGTTCGGCCGCACACTCCGCACGCAGCCAGATTCCGTAAAGCGACGCTTATTAGCTGAGCTGGAGACAATCGTCTGGCCGGCGGTACAACGTGGGAAGGTCCATCATTGTGTCGAACAGATAGTGATGCCAGACGAAGTACTCGGCGCATACAGAAATATGCAACAGGGCGATCAGGTCGGGAAAACGATCATCCTGATGAAATGAGGACAACATGAGTCAATACGATTTGGTCGTAATTGGAGCCGGTAGCGGCGGGGTGCGTGCGGCCAGAATGGCGGCAGGCTTTGGAGCAAAGGTTGCAGTGATTGAGGATCGATACCTTGGCGGGACTTGTGTCAATGTTGGTTGCGTCCCAAAGAAGTTGTACGTGTACGGTTCGAGTTTTTCTGAGGCGATTAAGGACGCACCCGGGTACGGCTGGAGCGCCTCGAACAAGGGATTCGATTGGGCTAGACTTCGCGACAATAAAACTAAAGAAATTAATCGATTAAATAATATATATGAAAAACTGCTGGATGATTCTAAGGCAGAACTGCTCAACGGCCGAGGTTTAATCCTCGATCCACATACTGTTGAAGTCGATAACCGCATTTTATCTACAGAGCGGATTCTGATAGCGACCGGCGGGTGGCCTCGTCAACCAGAAATGCCCGGAATCGAGCTCACGAAGACCAGTAATGAAATTTTTGATTTAGAGACTTTGCCTAAACGAATCCTGATAGTCGGCGGTGGCTACATCGCTGTCGAATTTGCTGGGATCTTCGCGGGTCTTGGAGTTGAGACGACACTATCTTACAGAGGTCCTAATCTTCTAAAAGAATTCGATCGCGAGATCGTGGGTCAACTAATCGAAGAAATGAAAGCGAAAGGCATCGATGTGCGCCTCAATCACCAGTTGTTTGGTTTTGAGCGGATCAGTGACGGAATTCGAGTAACTCACTCCGATCAAGAAGATGATGAGCTGGTTTATGACGACGTATTAATGGCAGTGGGACGGGTACCAAACACGGCCGGTCTCGGTCTAGAGAATACCAAAGTCACAACGCGAGACGATGGAACGATTGAAGTATTTGATAATTTTCAGACCAGAGATTCATCTATTTACGCGGTGGGCGATGTGACCGGTAGTGTGGCATTGACACCCGTCGCGCTAGCTGAAGGGATGGCTCTCGCAAGGCATTTATTCGATGGAGTCGAGTCCGCGAAAGTTGACTATGGATTAATTCCTACAACTATTTTCAGCCAACCGAATGTAGGTACTTTGGGGATATCAGAGGAAGAGGCAACCACCAGAGGTTTGCATGCGAAAGTTTTTGTGAGTCGTTTTAGGCCGATGAAACACGCCCTGAGTGGTCGTCAAGAACAGAGTATTTTCAAGCTGATCGTTGATGCGACAAGCGACAAAATACTTGGATTACATCTCCTTGCTCCTGATGCCGGAGAAATTCTTCAAGGCTTTGCTGTGGCGTTAAAAGCTGGTGCTACCAAGGCGGACTTTGACCGAACCATCGGAATCCATCCAACGGCCGCAGAAGAGTTCGTGACCATGCGTGAGCCAACACGGGTGATTGGTGCGTAGCAAACAGTCGTTGAATCGACATAGCTTGGTCCTGGTTGGTGCCGGCCATTCCAATATTGCGCTCATTCAGCGTTTCGCTATGGATCCATTAGACGGGGTGCGGTTAGTCGTAATTAACCCGGGGTCTACCGCGCCGTATTCCGGAATGTTGCCTGGGTTTTTGGCGGGCCAGTATTCCGCTAGCGATCTGTTTATTGACATAGCGGCGCTCTGTGGGCGAGCCGGTGCGCGTTTTATTCGGGGGTCGCTTGAACATGTTGACGCTGCCTCGCGGACCCTTAATATACGCCATCAAGCGCTACCAGGCGGTGAGCGCTTAAGTGTCCACTATGACTTCGCGGTCCTCAATACAGGCGCCGCATCAGACGA
>JBMZTF010000136.1:0-2839 GCA_049623565.1 Litorivicinaceae bacterium | reverse complement strand
ACAAGGACAACCCAATGTAAATCCTACTTGAAAGGAGATTTCTATGATTCGTCTATTGACCACTTGTGTCTTCCTTTGCCTATCAACAGTGGCTTTCGCGCACGAGGGAGCTGAGGGTGTCGTAAAAGAACGCATGGATCGCTTTAAAGAAAATAAAGAGGCCATGAAAGTGATCAAAGGAAGTCTCGCGTCCGATACCGCTGTCATCGCTCAGAAAGCGTCAGAGATCGAGGCCTGGGCCAAAGAGATGGTAAATTTTTTCCCTGAGGGTTCCACACAGCCACCGTCAGAGGCACTCCCGGCTATCTGGAAAGAGTTCGATCGATTTACTGACCTGGCCAGCGCCAACGAGAAAGCCGCGGCCAAACTGAAAAATCTTGCGCAATCAGGCGCGGATACGAGCGCGCTCAGTGGCGCTTTTAGATCGCTTGGAAAGACCTGCAAAGACTGTCACAACGACTACAAAGAGTAGAAAATATGACAACGCGCCGTAACTTCTTAAAGGCCTGCGCCGCCGCACCATTGCTCGCCGCATCCCCGAGGTTGACTCTGGCGAGTCAACAGACGCCGTGGACCATGACCGCGTCCAAAACAACCAAGAGGTTAGTTCCTGGGGACGAATATCAAGACGCATTGGTTTGGGCATTCAATAAGACTGTCCCAGGTCCTGAGCTGCGGTTTAAGAGGGGCGACACACTCTCCATCGATTTTCTGAATCAATTGGAGGAAGGCTCATCAATCCACTGGCACGGCGTCCGAAATATCAATGCCATGGACGGGGTCGCAGGTTTAACTCAACCAGAGGTCATGCCAGAGGGCCAGTTTCGTTACCAGTTCCCATTGAATGATGCAGGTACCTATTGGTATCACAGTCACGCCAAGACCTGGTCTCAGGTTGCCCGCGGACTCTATGGCCCTCTAATTGTCGAGGACGAATCCGACCCTAAGGTTGACCAGGACCTCGTGCTCATGATCGATGACTGGTTACTCGCCAACGACGGGACTATTGAGGATGAGTCTTTTGGATCGCTTCATGACTGGGCTCACGGCGGAAGACTCGGCAACTGGCTTACCGTCAATGGGGAATCACTACCGACAATTGAAGTCGAAAAAAATTCACGGATCAGGCTACGTGTCATTAACGCGGCCAACGCCAGAATTTTTGGATTGAATATCCCAGTACCAGCATTTTTGATCGCGCAAGACGGCTACCCAGTCCCTGTTCAGCGGTCACAAGATGTAATTCTGGCACCCGCGCAACGAGCAGATTTCATAGTCGACGTTAACGACACAGACGTTACCATTAATGAGAATCTTAACGGCAAAGAGCCCTACCCGGCGGCTATTCTGAAAGTGGTTGATTCGAACAAATCACTGGTCACCAAAGAGGTCCTAAAGCAACCTCAGCTCGAGGCGCCACCACAAGGCGTCGATGTATCGATCCCGCTGCACATGCAGGGCGGCGCGATGGGTAACCTGAGGGAGGCTACCTATAACGGCCAACTTCGCCCCATCCGTGAGCTCGCACAGACCCACAAAAAAGCATGGGCTTTCAATGGTGCGGTTTCAGACCACCACGATCATTTAGCGAAAATTAAGGTTGGACAAGCGGTCAGTATCCAGGTCTGGAATGACACACGCTGGAATCATTCGATGCATCTCCACGGCCATCACTTCTGGATCCAAAAAGAAGACGGAACGTTTCTTGACGGAAAGCGTGACACCTACCTTTTTCAGCGAGGCGAAAAAGCTAACCTGATCTTTATCGCAGATAACCCGGGGCTCTGGTTATTCCACTGCCACATGCTTGAACATCACGCAGCTGGCATGGGGGCCGTAATAGAGATCTCTTGAGTACTTAACGGCCTACGCGGGTTACCCGGGTAGCTAGAAAAACACCCAGACTGACGATAAGGAAACCCAGCAAATCGACCTCTGAGAGTTCTTCGTCCAGGATAAGCCAACTGAAAAACGCCGCCAGCGGCGGCACCAGATACAGCCACGCAACGGTCTCACTCGCCGAACTCCGAGCAAGCAGATACATCAAAATACTAAACGCGCCGAAGGATACCGCCACGACTTGCCACCCGATCGCTAAGATAAGAGGGGGAGTGATATTGAATCGTATCGGCTCCAGAACCATCATCACAATCAGATGGAAAACTGTGGCTACGCCGGCCTGATAAAGGTTATTGGTGGATAAAGGGATACGGCCGGAGAATTTCTTCTGCAACAGCGTCCCGGTTGTTACCGCCAACAAGCCGGAGAATGCCCACATGATACCTACCGAATGGGAAAAATCTTCGATACTTATATCAACCACTAACGCAGTACCCAGAAAACCCAGGATCAATCCAAACCACTGTCGAGAGGTGACAACCTCAGAAAAAAGGTAGCCAGCAAGCGCCCCCGTTAAAAGTGGTTGCAGACAAACAATTAAGGCGACCGATCCCGCGGGGACTCCGTTGAGAACGGAATGAAATATCCCGGTCAAATATATGCCGTGAAACAAGATACCAGTAACGCACGCCTCCATAAAAGCCCGGCTATTAATCCAGAATCGTTCGCCTCTAGCGAAAACATAGACTAAAAAGCCTAGCGTCACGACACCAAAGCGGAGTCCGAGCGCGGCTGAGGGTGATGCGTCAATTACGATGATTTTTCCTGTGACAAAGGCTGAGGACCACAGGACAACGAAGAAGATAGGCAGGAGCATACTTATCGGCACGAAGAGCTCCCTAGACTGTTGTAAGGTGTTGGATTGTCAAGATCGTTGTCTCGCTTTTAAGAGAACCAAAAGATGTCAAAACAAAGGGCTCCCCACTGGACGCCGAAATAT
>JBMZTF010000135.1:0-2908 GCA_049623565.1 Litorivicinaceae bacterium | reverse complement strand
ATGAGGGTCTGCGGCCCAAGCCTGAGTCGATCGCTAGCACAGATGAATCTATGACACGAGTCCTAAACGTGATTTGAGTTGATCTGACATGGGATGCGTTGTTGTCTTGGGCCCCGCGAGATGCACTAAACCCGGCAAAGGATCTGCTAACAGAGCCTGTAAATCGCCGCTCACTGCGATCAAACCGTCAAGATCAACATCGCACTGATATCCATCGAAAATCAAGGCATGTACCAGATCCTCGGTACACACATTGCCGGTAGCTCCTGGCGCGTATGGACAGCCACCAATTCCGCCCACAGACGCATCTAGACGACGAATTCCAGCCGAAATGCCTGACATCGCATTGGCTATCCCAAGACCACGAGTGTTATGAAGATGAAGTGTCACTTCCACGCCGGGACAGGCATCAATAACGTTACTGCAAAGATCAAAGATCTGGTGTGGTGTCGCGGTCCCAATCGTATCCGCGAGGGATAAGGAATCAATACCTGCGTCGAGGAATCGCTTTGCCCAATCCACAACCACCGAGGATCTCACAGTCCCAGTGAATGGGCATCCAAATGCCGTTGCGAGAGAGCCGTTCACTCTGAGTGATCCACGGTTTACGCAAACCTCACGAAATTGTTTGAGTGAGTCCTCACAAGTCATTCTCAGGTTTGCCATATTGTGAGCCTCGCTCACCGACATCACCACGTTTACCTCATCAAGCTCAACAGCCAATGCTCTATCCAGACCCCTGAGGTTTGGAATCAGTGCGGTGTAGACCACCCCTGATTCACGTTCGATTGCGGACAATACAGTTTCAGCGTCTGCTAGTAACGGAACGGCTTTTGGAGATACAAAAGAGGTGACTTCAATTTTTGTCAGACCAGTCTTCGACAGACGATTCAGTAGTCTTACTTTGTCCTCGGTCTCAACGAACTGTCCGGCGCTTTGTAATCCATCGCGCATCCCAACTTCTTGGATGTGAATCCGATCAGTAGGGCGAATTAACATCACTATCCTCCAGAAACCTTTCGTATCATCTCTTCAGTTAGACCCAACTTATCGAGTAGTTCTTGGTTATGCTCACCAAGCCTTGGGCCAAGCCAACGTGTCCGGCCTGGTGTCTTTGTCAGTCTGGGCACCGCCGCAGGCATATAGAGATCAAGCCCTGACTCAAGCGGATGATGTTCAATCGAACCACGAGCCTTGAGCTGCTCGTCCTCAAAGACCTCGGCCACTGAATTAATCCCGGAGGCTGGTACTGACGCTTCCTCTAGAATATCGAGAGCTTCCGTCAAATCAACCGACACAGACCAGGCACCGAGAATGTCATCGAGTTCGCTAGAGGCAGCTGCACGACCGTCATTGTGCTTAAACCGAATATCATCAGCAATATCGGGACGTCCAATGGCTCTCATCAGTCGCTGAAAAATACTGTCACCATTGGCCGCAAGGACGAGATAACGACCATCTTTCGTCATGTAGGTATTTGACGGCGCGATACCTGGCAGGGATGATCCAGTGCGTTCACGAACCGTACCATCAGCGCCGTATTCTGGGATTAAACTTTCTGTCACTGCTAAAACAGATTCAATCAAGGACACGTCAACCACTTGACCTTCGCCCTCGCGCTCTGCGTGCCGGAGAGCCATCAATGTCCCAACAACTCCGTACAGCGACGCTAATGTGTCACCAATACTAACACCCGTCCTCACCGGCGCCCGATCAGGATATCCAATCAAATATCTAAGCCCACCAATTGCCTCCGCTATCGCAGCAAACCCAGGTTTCCCCGCCCTAGGCCCAGATTGCCCGTAGCCCGAGACTCGAAGCATTACGAGCTTTCGGTTAATAGTCGATAAGACATCCCATCCCAGATTCCATTTTTCAAGCGTCCCCGGTCTGAAGTTCTCAATCAGGACATCAGCTTCCTTAACAAGGTCACGCAGCACCGCTTGAGCATCCGGGTCTTTGAGATTCAACGTCAGTGACTTCTTGTTCCGACTTTGGGAATACCACCAAAGTGAGGTATCACCATCCATTTTTCGCCATTTCCTTAACGGATCGCCGATTTGGGGTGGTTCGATTTTGATCACATCCGCACCAAACTGCGCCAGTAAGGCACCTGCGTAGGGTCCCGCAATTAAGGAACCCATCTCGATCACTTTTACTCCCGTCAAAGGACCGACTGCTTTGTCTGTCACATCACCTTTCCTCATAAGTCTCGACGCTTTGACGTGGAATAACGCCCAGAGAGCGCATAATAGTCTTCAAAACCGACTCGATCTCTTAGCTCGAGAAAATCCATTAATCGAGTCTGTCGATTGGACTTCATGTCCCGAAGCGTATCTCTCATCGCCAGCATTGAAGCCGATAGCAGCGTCAAAGGATAGGCAGCTAAAGAATACCCAATCTCACCGAGAACGTCTGGCTTCAGCTCTGGGGTGAGACCACCTTCGACAATGTTTGCCATTTTCGGACCCGGAACAGATCGACAGATTTCGATCATCTCTTCCTCGGTCTGGGGCGACTCTATGAATAATATATCAGCACCAAGTTCGGCGAATTTCGTAGCCCGATTTATTGCCTCTCCGAGACCCAACTCATGCCGCGCGTCGGTCCTACCCAAAATTAAAACTTTTGGACCGCCATCAGCCATGATTTCATTACGAGCGTCAATCGCGGCACGGATTCGATCAAAGGCCTCATCTCTGCCCACCACCTCTTTTCCCGGGGTATGACCGCATCGCTTGGGCGAAACCTGATCCTCAATCATGACGGCGGACGCACCGGCTTGGGCAAGACCGCATATGGTTCTGCGAACATTCATCGCATTATCGTATCCGGTATCCCCGTCAGCTATGAGAGGTATCTTAAGGACAGAGGTAATGCAACGAACCTGGTCGACTACCTCCCCATA
>JBMZTF010000134.1:0-3043 GCA_049623565.1 Litorivicinaceae bacterium | reverse complement strand
ACGAGCCTGCGGCGCAAAAAGTTGTTGACGAGACGGTCGATACTGATGAGCGAATTGATGAACGCGTCGAGCCTGTCTGGGATAATCAGTCTAAGCTGGAATCATCCGAGCCATTACCCGAAGAGCAATCACCTAAACACGACGAGGATAACCATGATGAAGATATGCGAATTCTTGCGGATGGACCTGGCTCAAGGTCAATTGAGGAGACTGAAGAAAAAGGCCTGTTAGGATCGGCTCTGAGGCGCATTTTTGGACGTTTGAAGGAAAAAAATTCGTATTCAAATCAGGAACCCATGGGATTGAACGCAACATCTGAGTCGGTTGATCTATCGGATGATCTGGCCCAGTCCGAGCAAGTCTCTGAGCCGACTTATTCGATGGATGATCTCGTCGTTGTGAGTGTCCAATCTGCGCGCGCAGGTCGTTTTGAGGGAATTAATCTGCATAAGGCGTGTTTAAGGGCAGGGCTACGTCGAACCGACTCACTGATATACCAACGCTTCCCACTGGACCAGAGCGAGCAACCTCTCTTCTCACTCGTCAATGGCCTGGAACCTGGCACGTTCGATGAGGACGCAGAGTCGATCGATACTCCTGTTATCTTTCTATTTACTGAGCTTCCCAAGCAGACAGACCCAGTATTTGCTGTCAACGAGCTCATCTCTGGTGTTAGGTCGATCGCTCGAGATATCGGTGGCGACGTATTCGACCAGCAAGGTACGCCGATTTCAAAAGAATGGATTGATTTGGTTCGAGCCCAAGCCGCCCAACAAAACCTATTGCGCTCATGACGGATTCAATTGCTCGGCGCATCAGTGAGCTTGCCGCGGAGATTCGTCAACACGACTACAATTATCACGTGCTCGACATGCCAACGATCGGAGATAGTCAGTATGACCTGCTTATGACCGAACTAAAGCGACTCGAATCCGATCATCCTGAATTTGTTGATCCAAATTCTCCAACTCAACGCGTTGGCGCGAAGCCAGATTCAGGGTTTGAGGAGGTTATGCATCGGGTGCCGATGCTATCCCTTGATAACGTGTTTGATTCAGATGGTTTTCGACAGTTCGTCGAACGAATTAAAGACCGGCTAGACCAAACTGATGCACCTCGTTTGACGGCAGAGCCAAAACTTGATGGTTTAGCCCTTTCGATTCGTTACGAAAAAGGAGTGCTTGTGCTTGCGGCGACTCGGGGTGATGGCACGACTGGCGAAAATGTTACTCAGAACGTTCGAACAATCCGCTCGATTCCACTTACTCTCAAAGGATCGCAGTACCCCGATGTACTTGAGGTCCGTGGCGAGGTCATTATGAAAAAAATTGACTTCGCATCCATGAATCAGAGACTCCTTGATACATCTGAGAAAACCTTTGTGAACCCGCGGAATGCTGCGGCTGGGAGCATCCGTCAGCTTGATCCATCGATCGTCGCAACCCGTCCTCTATCGTTTTACGCCTATGGCCTCGGTGAAGTTTCAGTGCCACTGGGCGACACACACTCCGAGGTAATGGAAGCGATTAAACATTTAGGGATTCCAGTAAACCCTGGCCTCGTGATCGGCGGGTCGGATGAAATCGAGAAAGGTTACGATATATTGTTGGCGGAGCGCGATGAATTACCATACGAAATCGATGGAATGGTCGTAAAAGTCGACGCGCTAACGCTTCAAAATGAGCTTGGGTTTGTTGCTCGTGCGCCTCGGTTTGCGACTGCTTGGAAGTTTCCCGCGCAGGAGGCAGCGACACGGTTACTGGCCATTGATGTGCAGGTTGGTCGAACAGGAGCGATCACGCCAGTCGCAAGGCTGGAACCTGTTTTCGTGGGGGGTGTGACGGTATCGAATGCGACTCTTCATAATTTTGAGGAGGTTGTGCGTCTTGATGCGCGTCCAGGCGATATAGTCATGGTGCGTCGTGCAGGTGATGTGATTCCACAAATCGTCCGCGTGATGGCGGACCAACGGTATGAGGGCTCCTCACCGGTTTCGGTCCCATCGAAATGTCCGGTCTGTGAGTCACCGGTTGAACGTGCAGATGGTGAGGCCGTGATTCGATGTTCCGGTGCATTGATCTGTCGTGCGCAACGACTTGAGCATTTGAAGCATTTTGTATCGCGTAAAGCGATGGATATCGACGGTGTAGGCGAACGACTGCTTGAGACTCTGATCGAAAAAGAATTGGTAGCTACGCCCGCCGATTTGTATCGATTATCGTCGGAGTCGCTAGAGGTGCTTGACCGGATGGGTGCGAAATCGGCTCAAAATGTGATCCAAGCAATTATGCAATCGAAGAAAACAACATTGGCTAGATTTTTATTTGCTCTTGGGATCCGCGATGTTGGTGAAGCAACTGCAAGGACTCTCGCCAACAAATTTGGTGAATTAGATCGTCTTGTAAGTGCAACCCGAGATGAGTTGATGGACGTGGAGGATGTAGGCCCAGTCGTCGCCTCTAATATTCGTACTTTTTTTGAAGTCGACCGCAATCGTGCCGTGATCCGAGATTTGATGGATTTGGGTGTTCATTGGCCATCCACTTTGGTTGACTTACCGCGAGATGGAATGGATCTGAGGGGACAGTCTTGGGTCTTAACTGGTACGTTAGAGTCTATGACTAGAGATGAGGCATCAGAAAAGTTGAGGGGCCTCGGAGCGAAAGTTTCTGGATCGGTTAGCGCCAAGACAACCACGCTAGTTGCAGGTCCGGGTGCCGGAAGTAAGCTGGCCAAGGCTAAGAGTCTCGGTATCGAAGTTATTGACGAGGCGGCGCTAATTGCGTTGTTGGGCGGGCTATGAAAAATTTATTAGCTCTTCTTGCGATACTGATGCTCGGTGGTTGCGCAGTCTCTCCACCGAGGAATACGGAAAATGCGTGCAACATGTTGGCGGAGAAGCCGGGTTGGTTTGATGCGGTCAAGGATGCATCGGATTCATGGGACGTGTCTGAGGGTTTGATTTTATCATTCATCCGGCAGGAATCATCCTTTGTAGCGGATGCAAAGCCGCCACGCACTAAAATCCTATGGGTGCTACCGG
>JBMZTF010000133.1:0-3050 GCA_049623565.1 Litorivicinaceae bacterium | reverse complement strand
GTAGAGATAACCTGAAGTTGATTGGCCAATTGTTGCCAAGCGCGCGTCTGTGGTTGTCGGTGCCGCTAGATAGATAAGATCAAGGTTGCGTATTTTAGCTGCCCTAACTAAAGAATCCTCTTCCTCAGGTGGCATGTCCACAATCAGGAGTCCATCGACCCCGGAGGCCTGACATGCGTCACAAAATACGACTTCACCCATAGCGATCACAGGGTTGAGGTAACCCATCAGAACGATAGGCGTCTGTTGATCATTCTGTCGAAACTCAGACACGGCATCCAGAACACCGCGGAGGGTCATGCCGCCAGCGATCGCGCGCTCCGCGCCACGCTGATTCACAGGCCCATCAGCAAATGGGTCCGAAAATGGCATGCCCAGTTCAATAATATCGGCCCCGGCATCTACCATGGCATGCATAGCAGGCACAGTTACGTCTCTGGACGGATCACCTGCAACGATGTATGGAATTAGCGCTTTACGGCCAGCTGCTTTCAATGCGGCCATTCGCTGTTCGATACGGTTACCACTCATGTAAGTGAGATCCCTTCCAGTTTAGCAACAGTAAAAATATCTTTATCTCCACGACCTGACATATTACAGACGATGGTTTGATCCTGACGCATCGTGGCTGCCAATTTCTTGGTGTATGCCAATGCATGCGCGGTCTCGAGAGCTGGAATAATGCCCTCGACCTGAGATACCTCATGAAATGCCGCTAGGGCCTCGTCGTCAGTTGCGCCAACATAGTTCGCCCGACCAATGTCTTTCAGGTAGGCGTGCTCGGGACCAACGCCGGGATAATCAAGACCCGCCGATACAGAGTGTGTGTGTGCGATTTGACCATCGCTATTATCCATCAGATACGTTTTAGCGCCGTGCAACACGCCGGGACGACCTGAACACAATGGTGCTGCATGCTCGTTGGTCGACAGCCCTCGACCCGCCGCCTCGACACCATAAATGGCCACTTCAGTGTCTTTCAAGAACGGATAGAACAACCCAATCGCATTCGATCCACCACCAACACACGCCACCAAGGCATCTGGGTACCCATCGAATAATTCTTTTGATTGCCACTTCACCTCACGCCCAACAACGGCATTGAAATCACGCACCAACTGAGGATAGGGTGCGGGACCCGCTACAGTGCCAATGATATAAAACGTATCATCTACGTTTGTCACCCAATCGCGCATCGCTTCGTTCAATGCATCCTTTAGCGTACGTGACCCTGATTCTACAGGGACCACTTTTGCACCCAATAATTTCATGCGATAGACGTTTGGTGACTGACGTTCAACATCATCGGCACCCATGTAGACAACACACTCGAGACCAAGCCGCGCGGCTACAGTTGCTGACGCGACTCCATGCTGACCAGCTCCGGTCTCGGCAATCACTCGAGGCTTACCTGAATACTTCGCCAACAGCGCCTGGCCGATGGTGTTGTTTACTTTGTGCGCGCCTGTGTGGTTCAGGTCTTCTCGCTTGAAGTAAATTTGTGCTCCACCAATGGCCTTCGACCAACGTTCCGCGTAATACAATGGAGACGGACGTCCAACGAAGGAGGCCAAGTCCGCATCGAATTCTCTCTGGAAGTCAGGGTCATTTTTAAGTTTCTGATAATTCTGATCGAGCTCACCGAGAGCCGCCATCAGGGTCTCAGAAACATAGCGCCCACCATAGGTACCAAAATGTCCTCCGGTATCTGGCTCATAATCCAGTGACCGTAATTCGTGTTCTGTCAGTGTCATATTGTTCTCAGATTAATTCCGACACGCATCCATAAAGCGCGCCATCTTATCAGGATCCTTGCGTCCCGGCTTGCTTTCGATGCCGCCACTAACATCCAAAGCCCAGGGTGCGACTTGCTCAATCGCGTCCTTCGCATTGTCCGGAGTCAATCCACCGGCAAGTATGATTGGGGCATAAGACCGAGGAATCAGTCCCCAGTCGAAGCGTTCTCCGGTTCCGCCTGGTTGCCCTTTTACATAAGCGTCCAGCAAGAACCCGGACGCATTCGGGTAACGATCCATCGCCCCACGAATATCCGTATCCTGTTGCACGCGGAATGCCTTGATATAGGGTAACCCAACAGAATCGCAAAATTCAGGACTCTCCTCGCCATGATATTGAATCAAATTGAGCCGTGCGATTTCGAATATACGTTTAATGGTCTCCGCATTCTCGTTGACGAACAAACCTACCCGAGTCAAGAACGCGGGTACCGCACGGGTTAGGGTCGCCGCATCTTCGGGCGCCACGCAGCGCGAGCTTGGTTCATAGAATACAAACCCCAACGCATCAACCCCTAAGGCAACCGCTTCAGCGACATCATCCTTGTGCCTGAGCCCACAAAATTTTACTCGCGTCATGCCCCACACTCTAACGGATCTGTGCGTAAGATGTCTCTGGCTATCTGTGGAATTCTTACGGTCTCAGGCAGACCGAAACGTTCATCGTACGTTGGGCCTAAAAAATATAGCCCATGAGGTGGTGCGGTCACACCTCCCTCTGTTCGATCTTTTGACTCAAGGACCTGTTTCGCCCAACTCGCTGGTGCTTCACCCGCACCAACCGCTGACAGTACGCCAATAATATTCCGCACCATATTTTGTAGAAATCCATTTGCCTCAACATGTACCGCGATTAATCCATCGTGTTGATGTAGGCTCAAACGATTGAGGGTTCGCACTGATGTTTTTGCCTGACATTGCGCCGACCGATATGCGCTGAAATCATGCGTACCGATCAAATACCTGGCGGCTTCCGCCATTAGTTGCGGATCCAGATGTTTGTGTGTGAACGTGACTGATTTATGCATCAGTGCACTACGAAATGACGAAACACGAATGAGATACACATACTGTCTCGAAAGTGCGCCAAAACGAGCGTGAAATTCAGGATTAACCTGGTGCGCCCAAGACATCGAAATATCTTTCGGTAATTGCGTATTCACCCCCATCACCCAGTTGTAAGGGTCGCGGCTAACGACAGTATCGAAATGACAGATCTGTGAACTTGCATGTACCCCAGAGTCTGTGCGTCCA
>JBMZTF010000132.1:0-3413 GCA_049623565.1 Litorivicinaceae bacterium | reverse complement strand
GCTTACAAAACTCGCTAAAAGTCCGGGCACAAGGTTACGATCCAGTTCGATCAAGGTGAGGTCACACTGCGAAGCGTACAGTCCTTCAGTGATGGCGCCGTGACCTGGTCCGATTTCAACGATGGCATCGGCGGCAGATGCCCTAATCGACGCTAAAATCGCTTCAATGACGCGATCATCCACCAGAAAGTTCTGACCGAACCTTTTTCGTGCTGAACGAGTGAGTTGTTTGGACACGTTCGTTCCCAAAAAAGCATCAGTTTACCTGACTCAGGAGTTCTTTAGGCGAACGATGTTGTTAAGCGATTCGCTTCTTGGATCGCGGCGACGAGGCCTTTGGTACTTGCCAATCCTTTGCCAGCCAAATTAAGAGCCGTGCCGTGATCAACACTGGTTCGAACGATTGGAAGCCCAAGCGTAATGTTGACTGAATCCCCGAACCCTTTGTACTTCACAACCGGAAGCGCTTGATCATGGTACATCGCGATATGACAGTCAGCCTGTGCGCGGAGCTCGGGCGTAAATGCAGTATCAGCAGGCAGAGGTCCCTCAATATGGACGTCGGGATTTTGGGCTCTCACCGCTTCAAGTGCAGGCTGGATGATATCGAGTTCCTCTCGACCGAGATGTCCGTCTTCTCCAGCATGCGGATTTAACCCAAGCACATGAATTCGAGGCTGCGGAATTTGAAATACATCACTGAAGGCTTTGATTACGATGCCGGTGACTGTTTCAATACGTTTTAGGGTAATGGTCTTGGGGACCTCGGCGAGCGGCAGGTGAGTTGTTACTAGAGCGACACGGCAATCTGTGGACGCTAGCATCATGACAACCTCAGGCAGACCGAAAAAATCTCTCAAGAATTCTGTATGTCCTGTGAAGGACTCGAATCCGCCACCGCGAATCGTAGCTTTATTAACCGGCCCGGTGACAAGCGCTCGAAAATTCCCTTCTTTGATTCCTTGAAGCGCATGCTCAAGTGATTGAAGGCAGTATCCGGCGTTAGTTGGATCCGAGACTCCTGGCATATTCGTGGGATCGGCTGCTGCTACTGGTTCAACGTAAACGATTCCCTGAGTACGCTCAGGGTTGTAGTGATCAGCGTCCATGATTTTGACTGACAGGCCAAGACTATCGGCTCGGCGTTTGATGATCTCAGGATCTGCAACCACAACACCACCGAGCTCACCATCAGCAGCTGCTTGGATACAGAGATCGGGACCTATGCCACCAGGATCACCTGGTGTGATGGCAAGAGGTGTCATGACTTCAGTTCAACAAATGCGTCTGCGCGGACTTGGCGGAGCCAAGAGTCGAGCTCTTGTGAGAACTTTCGCTCAGTCAGGATGCGACGGGCCCTATTTTTCATTTGCTCCTCAGAGATATCAGATTCACGGGTCTCTGACACTTCAATCAGATGAAAGCCGAAACGGCTCCGAGTCAATTCGCTCAGTGTGTTAAGAGGAAGCCTGGTCATGACATTAACAAAACCCGGTACCAACTGATCTGCTCGTACCCAGCCTAAATCACCACCTTTGGCCGCACTTAATGGATCCTCAGAAAATCGACGAGCGAGGTCGGCGAAGTCAGCGCCGCTGGTTATTTCACGGCGAATATTTTGTGCGAGCTCCTTGGCTTTTTCAAGAGAGCGAACAGCATCAGGCTTGATCAGGATGTGGCGTGTTTTGTATTCAGTCACCACGACAGATTGATCACCACGTCGATCGCGTACCGCTATTAAATGGAAGCCACCCGGTGATTGAATCGGACCAATTAACGTATTTTTCTCTGCCTCATTTAGAGCATCGGCGAAGACCGGGTTAAGTTCTAGAATATTCCTCCATCCGAGATCACCACCCTGGCCAGCTTCTGGGGCATCCGAGTAGCGGGCAGCCATCTGCCCAAACGGTGCGCCTTGAAGTAGCGCATCCCGGATCTGAATAGCTTTCTTTTCCGCTTGCTGAACAGCTTCTGGACTCGAGCGGTTGGGTAGACCAACAACAATTTGGCTCAGTAGCAATTCAGGAGCGGTACTGATTTGGCCTGCTGTTGTCTCCATAAAGCGATCAAGCTCTGAGTCGCTTATACGAATTTGGCTACGCACTTCACGATCACGAACGGCGCTAATCATTAACTCACGACGAATCTGCTCGCGGAATATGATGAAATCCTTACCCTCAGATTCGATTAAGTTTTTTAGTCCTGGTAAATCAGTTTCGCGATTCTTGGCAATTTGTAGCAAAGTTTCATTTACGCGGGCGTCGTCGATTTTGAGACCATGGCGTTTCGCGATTTCTACTTGCGCCTGTTCGAGGATCAGACGCTCAAGCACCTGTTGGCGCAATTCGCTCTTGAACTCGATTGTATTACCGCGTGACTCCGCTTGCGTTTTTAGATCGTTCAGTCGCGTGTCAACGTCACTTGATAAGATGACCCCGGAGTCGACCACCGCTACGATCTTATCGATCACTCGTGCTTCAACACTCCCGAGCAGAGCGCTTAAAATGAAGGCAGAGAAATTAAACTTAAAAATTAGGTTCAGAGAGTTCATAACCTTCCAGTAAACGTTCCATAATCTTAGAAGTTCCGCGACCTAGTGCACCTAGCCCTTTGAGTTCAACCTGCACTTTGACAGAGTGCCCGCCGTTTGTCGCTGTCACTTGGTCACGTTCGTAGGCATGAACCATCGCAGCGCGCCAACAGCAGCCCTCGTATTCGACACCGATGACTTGGTTGGTTCGTTCTTCGGTATGAGGTTCCCACTGGAGGCCTGCAAGAAAACGCCAATTCGGACTGACCTGATTCGAGATGTAGTGGTCCGTTCGGGTCGCAGCATCATTATCCCAAACAATTCTTTGTGTCACGTAATCTGTGTCGGATATTTGATATTTGAGTTCGTTAGTCGCTGTATCCATGGTTTCACCATCAGTCACAGACCTGAAGCGAGTATTCCAATTGAAAGATTTTCCAAGCCGTGCTTTTGATTCGATTACCAGCGGTCCTCGACCGGCATTCTCTGGGTCACCTGATAAAGTCACTCCACGGTCTTGAAGGTAGATGGTCCGGCCGGCGCTTACGTGATAGGTCTCGACACCATTGGCGTTAATACCGCGAGTGGTGAGTGCTAGCGCAATGTCTCGCGTGTCGCCTACAAAGTCACTACCAGAAATGGGATTGTCTAGGAAGATTTGGCCCATTTTGTCAATATCGTTCGCGGTGTCGGGCGTATCGAATTTAACGATGGCTGGATTCCTATTCAGCTCGCGAATCGAAAGCTTCGCACGGGGGATCATCTCGTGTAATGAGCCATTGGGCCCGGACTTCTCAAAATGGAGCCTTCCATCGATTGAGACGCCATAGGCGAAGTATTCGTCCTCTTGCGTTGCCGTGCCTCTGGTTGCCTGCGACCAACG
>JBMZTF010000131.1:0-3427 GCA_049623565.1 Litorivicinaceae bacterium | reverse complement strand
GTTTTTCGCCCATTTCTTTGCGGTTTTGGTAGATGCGTCGACGATTCCGCGCATCGCGATTTGATATTAGTAGACCAGCGTTTTCCTAAGTAATCTACAGGGTAGGAAAGGAGAACCTATTGGTCGATTCTATTACCGAGGAAATTCTAAACGCTTCACTTGCCGGTGTCGTAAAACAGATGCAGGAGGCGCTGTTTCGTACGGGGTTTTCTACAATCATACGTGAAAGCCACGATGCCAGTTGTGCAGTCCTCACAGCGGACGGTGACGTGGCGGCACAGCATATCGTTTTACCGCTGCACTTAGGTGTCTTCCCTGTGTCTATCAAGGCCGTACTAGAGCGTTATTCGCCCGACAACATTCGTGAGGGTGACGCGTTTTTGGTAAACCACCCCTATATCGGGGGTAGTCCTCATGCGCCTGACATGTGTGTAATTGTCCCGGTATTTATCAAAAGCGAGTTGGCTTATTTCACCGCTAGTATTGCCCACAAGAGCGATATAGGAGGATCCGTCCCGGGAAGTTGCTCGGGGAAAGCGACTGACATTTACTCGGAAGGGATACATTTTCCACCGGTACGTTTTGTCAGAAATCGGGAAATATCCCCCGAGATTGAGGCACTGATCCGCGCAAACAGTCGATCGGCCGATCTCGTGATGGGAGACATACGCGGCCAGCTTGGTTGTGGGTGGCTCGGATCAGATCGAATCGTAGAGCTCGTAGAAAAGTACGGCAAAGACACTATCGACAGAGCTATTAGCCAGCGTGTGGCAAATGTCGAACGCATTATCCGTAAAGAAATTGAACAGTGGTCAGATGGATCAGCGAGCGGTGATCGTCTTCTCGACGATGATGGTGTCAGGATTGGGCACCCGATTAGAATCACGGTAACAGTCAAGAAAGATGGCGATCAAATCGTTTTTGATTTCTCGGATAGCGATGACCAGGCCGTGGGCCCTGCTAATATTAGACCATCCCTTGTGAAGGCCGCTTGTGCCTACGTCGTGATTTCATCATTAGGAAAAGAGATTACAGTCAATCAGGGCGTTTTAAATGCGATCGAAATCATAACCCGTCCCGGATCACTACTGGAGCCGGAACTGCCGGCACCGATGAACACCTACAACCCGACTGTCCACGCCGTCATCAATTCCGGCTTTGATGCACTCGGTCAGCTGACAGAAATGGTCCAACGGGCTGATGGCTCTGATTCAAGGTCTTTGATTTTTGGATTCCCCAAAAAACGAGACGAGGTAAGGCCCAGTATTTCGTATGAGATTTTTGCAGGTGGCTCTGGGGCCTCGAGTTCGAATCCGGGCCTGACTGGTTGTCATGTGAACCAAACCAACGGCCGTATTACTCCGATCGAGATACTCGAAACGGAGTACCCACTCCGGATTACAGAGTTTAGTGTGCTGAAAAATTCGGGTGGCCGGGGTCTCTTCTCGGGTGGTGACGCGTTTCGGAGGGTCTATCAATCCCTGGAGGATGGGATACGGCTCTCGATTCGATCGTCGAGACATCAAATTCCACCCAGAGGTGTTAGTGGTGCTGAAGACGGTAAGCCCGGCAAAGCTACTTTGTATCCTGATGGGGAATCGAAATTACTCTCATCTAGGGAAGTAAATATTCCCCTGAACCTTGGAGAGTCTTTTGCTCTCGATACTCCCAGTGGTGGTGGGTGCGGCAATCTATCGGAATCGAGTCAAGGGAGTACACGGGTCGCTTGAGAACCCCGAGGTTTAAATGAAAAAAGTACAAGTTGCTGTTGATACAGGTGGAACCTTTTCCGATTTCACCTATCTCGATGAGTCAGGGGCTCTGCAATCTTTTAAGGTCCCGTCTACCCCCGCTGAGCCTGAGCGTGCGGTTATCCAAGGCTTGACAAGGATCGTTGAGGGTGGAGTGAACCCTGATTTGATTGATCTTTTTATTCACGGGACGACCGTCGGGACCAATACTTTGTTGCAGGAGCACGGCAGCAAGACCGCGCTTGTTATTACCGAGGGATTTGACGCGATCTATGAGGTTCAGGAACAAGCACGACCCTACGGCAAGGAGATTTTCAATATCCGATACCAGAGGCCAAGGCTATTGGTTGATCGCCAGAATGTGGTCGAGATTCCGGAGCGGATCGGATCAAAGGGCGAGATTGTCCAGGAAATCGATCTTGATTTAACCCGGTCCAGGCTCGAAACACTCAGCACTGAAAATATTTCAGGGATCGCCATTTGTCTTCTGTTTTCCTTCATTAATCCGGAACATGAGCGCGCAGTTCGTCGTATCGCAGAGGAGGTCTTACCGGGAGTCCAGGTGACCTTGTCTAGTGAGATATGTCCGTTTATTCGAGAGTACTACAGGTTGTCGACAACCGTGATCAATGCCTATCTCAGACCAAAAATGGATAGATATCTATCGCAGTTGGATCGTGCCATTTCTGATCTCGGAGTGCTGACCAAGAAACGTTATGTGATGCAGTCGAATGGTGGTGTCGGGTCTATTACGAGCACCGCGGAGCGGCCTGTCTCCACATTGATGTCGGGACTGGCTGGCGGGGTCATGGCTTCTTTGGGCATCCTCGAGAAGTCCGGCTTAGAGCATGGAATATCATTTGATATGGGTGGGACGAGTTGTGATGTAGCGGTGACCGAGGGCCGCGTCGTTGAGATAAGGGACCGTTTTGATATTGATGGTCGTCATATCTGTTTGCCATCGGTGCAGGTTGAGACCCTTTCCGCTGGGGGAGGCACGCTTGCCTGGGTAGATGACGGGGGTTCACTGCATGTAGGACCTGAGAGCGCAGGGGCTGTTCCTGGCCCGGTCGCCTACGGGCGTGGTGGCGATATTCCGACCGTGACTGACTGCAACGTGACATTGGGATATCTGGGTAATCGTGATGAGGTTAAGGAGCACCTTACGTTAGATGTGCAGGCGGCGGAGAAGGCGATCCGGGAAAGGTTGGCTGCACCACTGGATCTTTCTGTTGAAAGCGCCGCATTGGGTGTCCTCAAGGTCGTAGATATCAAAATGGCAGAGGCGGTCCGAGCTCTGGCGACTAGCAAAGGGCTAGATTTACGAGAGTTCACGTTGGTCGCGTTTGGGGGTGCGGGTCCTCTGCATGCTTCCAGAATTATGCGTGAGCTTAATTTGAAGCAGGTCCTGGTGCCGGCCCGCCCTGGTGTCACCTCAGCCTTAGGCTTGCTCCAGGCTGACGTGAAACACGAATTCATAAGCACTAAGCCGCAAGGTTTGTCGCAAGTCAATGCGGATATAGTAAACGGTATCTTCGACGGCCTCGAGCAAGAAGCGTTTGCTAAGTTCGATGAAGAGGGCTTCGCTCGGTCTGCTCTGATCCTTGAGAGATATATGGATCTCAGGTATCAGGGTCAGGGTTACGAGTTGTCTGTGGCGGTAGGTGTTGAAGCGC
>JBMZTF010000130.1:0-3443 GCA_049623565.1 Litorivicinaceae bacterium | reverse complement strand
TGGCGACATAAATACCGCACATGACCCCCTCGCAGACTGTCAACGAATTGAGGCGGGGCTTGGATACGTGCGTTCCTATTCCTCGGAACAATTCATTCCCCAGCAGGCGCATTACCAGATGCGTGATGGGGTTAATTTTAAAAAAGGATGTTATACCGGCCAAGAAGTGATAGCCCGTCTGGAGCACCTAGGGAAAAACAAGAGGTGTGTGTGGATCTACAAAGGCGCCAAATCAATTAAAAACGGAACAATTTCTTTAGATGATCAAATGTTGCCGGTATTTGATGCTGCCAACACAAACGAGAGCATTACTGCTCTGGTACTCGCCTCTGTCGACAGTAAATCAGAACAACTGATCGGTGTTCCCTTTGAGATCAGTAGGCAGGTAGAGGGGCAACGCCCAATCAAGCTCTGACTCACCATGACTCGTCAATAATTGATTGATCGTTGTGAACGGGCGAGAACCGAAAAAACCCCGGGCCGCTGATAACGGGGATGGGTGCACGCACTCGATGACTCCCCGATCTTTTGGAATCAGAGTCTTGAGTTGTCGTGCATCACTGCCCCACAAACAAAACACGCGATATGTTGAGTCATTAGCCAATCGTTCAGTCACGTGATCAGTAAACGCTTCCCAACCGAGATTCCGATGGCTGCCCGCCACACCGGGTCGAACTGACAGGACCCTATTCAAGAGCAAGACCCCACTGGACGCCCAACCGGAGAGATCGCCTGAGAGAGGTGACGGATGACCAAATTCGGCCTGCCACTCTTTTAAGATATTTCGTAGTGACGGCGGAATAGAAATTCCTGGTCGCACAGAGAACGCAAGACCCATGGCTTGATCTGGTCCATGATAAGGGTCTTGTCCTACGATAACTGCTCGACACGCCTCTGGCGAACAAAGCTCAAACGCGCGAAACCGATCCTCTTTTTTTGGATAACTCGCCTCTTCCAAAAGACGCGGCGAACATTGGCCCGCGATGGATTGCAAAACTGAATCTCCGAGGTAGTCGCGCCATGAGCTGGGTAGCCCAGAAAAGATTGCACCTGGTTGCATTGTCATTATCCATTTTCGGTATAATCGTGGTTTAGGACAAGGATTACGAATGACCGATATTCCTGATATTGAGCCATATAACGACCAGGACGTTCCACAGGTCATCGATAGACTGATCCGCGACGACGAATTCATCAAGATAATTGGTCAGTTAAAATTCAAAGGTTGGTATCCACCCTTAAGCCTGTTATTGAAGCCACGAATTCGCGCATTTCTTCGAAATCAAGCCAAGGGAGTTCAAACTGTTGAGCATTTTCAAGACTTAGTCGCTCCACAGCTTGCCAAAGTATTAGCGTCGACCACAGAGAAGTTCACAGTGTCTGGGTTAGAAAACTTAAATCCCGAGCAGGCATACCTTTTCCTGAGTAACCACCGTGACATCGTGATGGACCCGTCTTTCGTAAACTGGGCGCTTTATAACGGTGGTTTTGACACTGTTCGTATCGCGATAGGTGACAACCTGGTCAAAAAGCCTTTTATTAGCGATCTAATGCGCATCAATAAAAGTTTTATCGTTAAACGCAGCGTATCAGGCCCTCGGGAAATGTTTCAGGCCTTCTCCGCTCTCTCGGGCTACATTAGGCAGTCAATCGAAGAATTTCATTCGATCTGGATCGCGCAGCGGGAGGGCCGGGCCAAAGATGGAATCGATCGTACTGACCCAGCGATGTTAAAGATGTTAGCGATGGCAGGAAAACCCCGAGGGGAATCTTTTCAGGAGGCCGTAGCCGCTGTTTGTCTAGTCCCCGTCTCTATCTCCTACGAGTTTGATCCGTGTGCGCCACTAAAGGCCCGCGAATTAGCGATTACCGAACGTGATGGTAGTTACACTAAACGGCCAGACGAGGACGTAGAATCCATAGCCACCGGAATTATGGGATGGAAAGGCCGGGTCCACGTGCATTTTGGTGAGCCGATGAAGGATATTCCTGACTCACCACAAGAACTCGCGGCCATGATTGATCGTCAGATTATTCTCGGACAACGCGTGTTCGACACGGGACGTCTTGCAGACGCAATTTTAACCGACTCCTCCGTGCCTGATGATCTCCTCCCAGACGTCACCGATCGCTTTAATTCGCTGATTTCGGGGACACCCGAGCGATACCGCGATAAACTATTAGAAATATATGCGAATCCGCTCAGACAGCTCAGCCTCCATCAGCAGATCGAGCTTTAGGCGAGCGTTTCCCCGAATTTACCGAAAGATGTCACGACGCTAAGCAAACGGTCATATCACCGCGCCAGTTTCCTTCAAGAGCTGCGTAGTCGACGAAACCATGATGAAGCCAGAAAAGAGAGTCATATTTCCACGTAAAAATTCCGAGGCTACTTCGATCGCCATATGTGTAGTTGGAAGACCCATTTCACCATCACGCACCTAAGTCCGATGAATGGCCCCATCACATAACGCATAGTTGTAAAAAGCCAAAAGAGACCGCGCTTGAAATATCCGGTTATTGGCACAAATACCTGGATGAGTTGTGATACCCTAAATAGGCGGACTAGAAAGGATGCTAGGTAAAACTTGAAAACAATGACCCCACCGCTCGGACTTTTAGAGTTCCTTGAGCGATCAGGCAGTGTAGCCAAGGCTTATGAGATTCAGTCTGATACTGAGCAGCTTAGCCTAGCACTCGGGTGCCAAGAAGACGATATCTTGACCGCGAGCCTGGTATTACATCCTGAGCATGCCCCACGGATTACGGTGCATCCATGGAAATGCAAACCAGAGCTCAAACAACATGAACGGCGTGCGAACCCGATGCAGGTCTATCTTTTGACGGGATATCTAGCTCAGTGGTTGCCACCCTTCGGATTACCACATCTTCTTCAGACTGAGATTGAGTCATCGGTGCTCAAGTCTCCGTGCCTATATGTCCCGGCGGGGATGGAATACGGATGGATTGCGATCACTCCTGAAGAGTTAGTCAGTCTGACGGATTACGCGCATTGGAGTCGGGTTTTCGCCGCCTAGTACGCGCCAACAACTGCGAGCTGAATCAACAAACCGGTCTGTAATCCTACGATCGAATGGATTGCCTGGCGAAAACTGTGACTCAAACTTTAGGAAAGCATACTAATACGACCGAATTCCGATGATATCGAAATTGAGACCGTCACCAGCACGTAGGCGATCCACACATGAAAGCTCATGATTATTCATCGTCTCTTTTCACGGTCACGAAGTACTCTCGATCTTCGTGCACGGTGAGCTCGAATAAAATTGGGCAACAACACACCTGGCAGTCCTGCCAATACTCCTGACTACCAGCACTGATATCGACATCAGTTTGCTGAAATTCACCGCAATAGGGGCACATAATTTCAACGGAATCCCACATTTTTTCATTTGCTCCCTAGAGATCTGATACACCTCCAA
>JBMZTF010000129.1:0-3491 GCA_049623565.1 Litorivicinaceae bacterium | reverse complement strand
TGTTGATCCCGACACGGTTTATCTTAACGGTCGACATATTGACATCAGGCCCGATACGATAATCGAGCCGCACGTTACCCTTAACTCGCCGATTACGGTAGCGTCCCATGTCCGAATCGGTTTTGGTTCGCACCTGACAGATGTTGAAATTGGTGAAAATTCAGTGATCAAGCAGTATACAGTTGCCGAGTCTGTATCGATTGGAAATGACGCTCAGGTAGGTCCATTCACACGTTTAAGACCTGGTACGGAATTGTCAGACGCTACGCATGTTGGTAATTTTTGTGAGATAAAAAACGCAAAAGTCGGCCGAGGATCCAAGGTAAACCATCTATCATATGTCGGTGACGCTGTTGTTGGTCAAAGAGTTAACGTTGGCGCTGGCACTATTACCTGTAACTATGACGGCGCATACAAGCACCAAACGAAATTTGGAAACGACGTGTTTGTAGGATCAAACACCAGTCTGATTGCACCGGTCACGCTCGGGGATGGCGTTACGATTGGAGCGGGTTCGGTAATTACAAGCGATGTTGAACCACAAAGCCTCGCACTTGCCCGAAGCAATCAAATTCATATCCCAGGCTATAAAAGGCCGAAAAAAACCAAGGACTAGAGCATGTGTGGCATTGTCGCGGCTATCGCTGAACGTCCAGTACAATCAATTCTCCTGGAGGGTCTAAAACGACTTGAATACCGCGGGTATGATTCGGCCGGTATAGCAACCCTCGTTAATGGTCAAATCGAACGGACGCGGGCCCAAGGTAAAGTGGCCGAGCTGGGGGCGTTACTCAGCGATTCCAGAGCCAGTCAGGGTATTGCCCATACTCGATGGGCTACCCATGGTGTCCCGAGCGTGCGGAATGCGCACCCGCATCAGTCTGGTCGTTTTGCTGTCGTCCACAATGGCATTATTGAGAATTATGAGCTAATAAAATCTGAGCTCTCGGGTTCCGGGTATATATTTGAATCAGACACTGATACGGAAACCGTTGCACACCTTCTTCATTACCTGAGTCAAACCCACCAGAGCTTCGACGCCATCGTGGCGGCGACTATTGAGCGCCTAGAGGGTGCCTTTGCGCTGGCGATTCTTGACGCGGAAACCCCCGGAGTTTTATGGGTCGCTCGTCAGGGCAGCCCCCTTGTTATTGGTGTTGGTCATGGTGAGTATTTTGCCGGATCAGACCAGCTGGCGCTTCTTCACGTGACTGATCGCTTTATATTTTTAGATGAGGGTGATTCTGCCAAGCTCACTTCTGACGCACTCGAAATTTTTGACGATCATAATGAGCTAGTCAGTCGGCCGATTGCGGAGGCGACGACCTCGAGTGAACAGTCCGCCAAGGGCGAGTATCGCCATTTTATGGCTAAAGAAATTCATGAGCAGCCACGCGCCGTTTCGACAACTCTACAGGGTCGGCTAGGGAAGGATCAGATCCTCACCGGTATATTGGGTCCTGATGGTGATCAGCTATTAAGAGATGTGGGAGCAGTGCAGATCGTTGCTTGTGGTACGAGTTATCATGCGGGACTTGTTGCTAAATATTGGATTGAAGGCCTTGTAGGTATTCCCTGCCAGGTAGAGATCGCGAGCGAGTACCGATACCGAAAAGTTGTGACACTGCCGAATACTTTGTGGATCGCAATCTCTCAGTCTGGTGAGACGGCAGATGTGTTGTCCGCGCTCCGCCACATCGATCGGACCAATGTGTTAGCGACGCTCGCGATTTGTAACGTAGCAACATCGAGTCTCATCCGTGAGACTGAGCTCACGTTATTGACAGAGGCTGGTCCTGAGATTGGCGTTGCAAGCACCAAAGCCTTCACTACCCAATTGACAGTGTTATTGCTGCTATCGGGATTAATGGCCAAAAATCAATCGGTCCAGGGTTTTGCGGAGGCTACATTTGTGAAGACGCTGAGGCAGCTTCCTTCGTTGCTTGAGGAAGTTCTGTTGCTTGAGCACCAGATCAAGAATATTTCTGAGCAGTTTATTGATAAGCAACACACTCTATTTTTAGGGCGTGCGACCATGAATCCTATTGCGATGGAGGGTGCATTAAAGCTCAAGGAGTTGTCGTATATCCACGCAGAAGCCTACCCAGCGGGTGAGTTGAAGCACGGTCCATTAGCGCTTGTCGACGACACCATGCCTGTTGTTGCGGTCGCCCCTAATGATGAGTTGGTAGAGAAGCTTCGTTCAAATCTTTCGGAGGTCAAGGCACGTGGTGGCCAGATGATAGTCTTCACCGATTTCGCGATCGCAGGCGAGACATCTGACGAGGTTACTCAGTGCGCGATCCCGGTAACTGACCCGCTTATTGCCCCCATTGTTTTCACGATCCCGCTCCAATTACTTTCTTACCACGTGGCGGTGCTGCGTGGCACGGATGTCGATCAACCTCGTAACTTAGCAAAGTCCGTGACTGTAGAATAAATTTCTTATTCGTACATAATTCTTATAACTAATGACCTGCTAAGTGGTTTTGTTATTGCCAAACCCATTGGAGTGAGTTTTTGAATTGTCTGTTTCAATAAAAAGACGCAATGATGATGTTTTTGAGGTCACTGTTGCAGACAGCATAACCACTATCCATGCGGTGACAGTCACTGACGAAAGTCTCACTGAGCTTACCGACAATAATGTGACGAAGAAGCAATTGTTGGAGTTCTCTTTTAATTTCCTTCTCGATAGAGAGCCAAATACATCTATTCTGACGTCGTTCGATATCAACGTAATTTCCAAGTACTTCCCCAACTACAGAGATGAAGTCAACCGGTGGTGCGATGAGAGTTAGAACCAAGGGCTGTTATGCTTGTAATGATGCAAAGGAAGTCTTGTATCGGTGTCGTTACGATGATTTGAAGGATTGGGTATTTTTTTGCGGAGAGTGTCTGGCAGACGTCAGAACAAGGTTTGAAGACACCTACCAATACGGCGGAACTTGGAAGAGTAAGAAAAAGTAACCTAGTCGAAATTCCCCAACTTTACTTGTAGTGTGTTTCTGACAATTCCTTTTAAGTCGTAGCTGTTTCGTATTTCCTACTCACGCTTAATTGCACCAGGTCTGTCATGAGACGTCTCGTATTTTCGGTCGGATGACCGGTTTAGGTTGTTTGGTTGGCCCTACTGGGTGGGACTTGCTTATCGAGATAAGCAGATTCTCTAAGTCGACGATTTTGTACCAACCTTTTTTGAGATCCAAAAACAGTTCGTTCGATTTGTCCTTGTGATAGATAAAATTAACTTTGTTCGATGTCGGCAATTTAAGTGGGTCGCCCTCTAGATCTCCCAGTACGGGGTCATCAAACAGTTCTGCCGGTTTACAGTGAAAGATTTTGGAGAGTCTGACGAGATACTTCGTTGGATTACTCTCAGATTTTTCCAATCTGGAGTACTGAGATTGGGTGATCCCGAGTTGGGATGAAATTTCCGTCTGGGTAAGCCCCATCATCACTCGTCGTTTCTTTAATGGGTTAGTGATAAG
>JBMZTF010000128.1:3300-3506 GCA_049623565.1 Litorivicinaceae bacterium | reverse complement strand
CTGGCGCGAGCACGGAGTCGCGAGCATATTTGGACAATTCAGGATGATCCAGAGTGAAGTGCAGCCCGCGTGATTCCTCGCGCATTAACGCCGCACGGATAATGAGCTCTGCCACGACCACCAAGTTTCTTAGTTCAATGAGGTCCGCGGTAATTCGGTAGTTAGCGTAGAAGTCTTGGATCTCTTTTGCCAGAAGCTGCGTACGA
>JBMZTF010000128.1:0-3290 GCA_049623565.1 Litorivicinaceae bacterium | reverse complement strand
GTTATGTGCAACTACAACATTTTCATCACTATCGATTACTTGCGATGCATCCCACGAGTCGACCTCGTTTCGCGTAGTTCCCTCGCGCATTGCTTGCGAGATATGGCTCGCCGCTGAGCGACCATACACAATGCATTCGAGTAATGAGTTCGAGGCCATTCGGTTAGCTCCATGTAGACCTGTCGAGCTGACCTCGCCTATCGCGTAGAGGCCAGCTAAATCTGTCTGACCGTGCAAATCGACAAGTACCCCCCCACAGGTATAGTGGGCAGCTGGGACGACTGGAATCCAACTTTGAGTCATGTCTATATCGAGTTCGATAAGACGCCGATAAATCGTGGGGAAGTGGCTCTTGGTCAATTCAGGATCACGGTGGGTGATATCTAAATAAACATGGTCGGCACCGATCCGTTTCATTTCATGATCGATTGCCCGGGCGACGATATCACGCGGAGCCAATTCGGCACGCGGATCAAAACTAGGCATAAATCTTGTGCCGTCTGGTAGACGTAAAATGCCGCCTTCGCCACGGACCGCCTCCGAAATCAAGAATGATTTGGCGTCTGGATGGAAAAGACAGGTTGGGTGAAATTGGTTAAATTCCATGTTCGCGACCCGACATCCGGCACGCCACGCCATGGCGATTCCATCACCACTGGCACCGTCTGGATTGGATGTGTATTTGTAAACTTTGCTTGCACCACCAGTCGCCAGAATGATGGCGTGAGCGAGAAAAGTATCGACCTCGCCCGTCTGCTTATTAAGTGCATAGCATCCAAGGATACGCCGGTCGCGTGGGGCTAGCCCTCGGTCAAAATGTAGATCAACAGCGATAAAATTATGGTAGAACGTAATGTTTTCAGCCTCACCTGCTCGACACTCAAGCGCATCGTGAATAGCCCAACCCGTCGCGTCTGCAGTGTGCAAAATCCTGCGGTAAGAGTGGCCACCTTCGCGTGTTAGGTGAAAGGACTCATCTGACTTCGTGAAGACAACACCTTGATCAACGAGCCAATCGATTGCTCCTCGGGCGCTGGAGACCACATGCTCCACGACATTTCGATGACACAACCCAGCCCCAGCAATGAGCGTATCGTCCACGTGGCTTTCGATCGAGTCTTGATCATCGATGACTGCAGCGACACCACCCTGGGCCCAACGCGTTGAGCCTCCACTCGGGTCTTTGGTGAGAACAGCAACCGACAGATGCTTGGGTATAGATAGCGCGGCTGTTAAACCAGCTGCGCCAGCTCCGAGAACCACTACGTCAGCTTGATGAAGTTGCGGTTTCGCATTCATTGTGCTTGTCCTTTTAGATGGCGCATGCCATTGTGTTCTTTGATTTTTTTGAGAATACGCTCTTGGGTATGGGATCGCCGGTTCAGAAAGTCGAGGCTGATAATGATCAGTTGCTTGTTGATCGTGCCCGTCTGGGTGATCGTCATTCGTTCGATTTACTGGTGCTAAAATACCAGTCTCGATTACTCTCCTTGATAAGCCGCCTCGTTTCAAGTCAAAGTGATGCTCTAGACGTTTTACAGGATACCTTTGTAAAAGCCTATCGTTCCCTCAATACGTTCCGGGGCGAGAGTGCGTTTTACACATGGCTGTACAGGATTGCTGTCAACAACGCGAAAAATCATTTAGCCACGCGCGCAAAAGAATCCAGAGATATCTCTGTAGACGATGAAGGCAGCCGAGAGCTGTCAGTTCTGCAGGACTTGGCCGCACCGGAAGAGGAAGCGGGTGCAGAGGAATTGCAACTAGCGATTTTGCAATCGATAGAGCGGCTTCCCGTAGATTTGAAACAAGCATTAACGTTTCGTGAGCTTGAGGGAATGAGTTATGATGAGATTGCTTTGGCGATGAATTGTCCGATCGGAACCGTGCGGTCGCGTATTTTTAGGGCGCGCGATCATGTGGTGCAAGAGATTTCCCAGAAATTCCCGGGAACTTTTTCGTCATCAAGCAGTCCAAAATGATGTTATGATTGAGGCTCAACTTAGGAGTGGGACCCGAATGACCGATACCATGCGACAATCTCTGTCTGCGTTAGTTGATCAGGAAGCAACGGAGTTCGAGGCACGCAAAATTCTTGATGCTACCAAGTCTCGTGGCGATCTTAAGGAGTATTGGTCGGCTTGTCAGGCGGTCAGTTGCACTATGCGTGGAGAGGCGGTGCTGGGTTCCAGTATTTTGGATAGAGTTAACGCGGAGCTTGATGGTGTAACTGAGGCGAACCCAATTGCCGATGGTCATGGTGACGACGTCGCTCCGCACGTAACTTTCCTTCCAACTAAAGATCCTCTACCCAATCGGTTTGTGGCATTAACTGGTCAACTTGCAGTTGCTGCATCGATCGCGTTCGCGGTTGTGATAGGTGTCAAAGTCGTCGCTCCTGTCGAAACGCAGCCAACTGTTGCTTCGTCTGAGCCGCTTGAGATCATTAAATTCCAAATGCCGGTGCAGAAGGAGACCGTCTCCGTCGACGGTATGACGAACGCGCAGGAGGTTATCAAGCGTCGGCCGGTTGCGAGAATCTTGACTGAACAAGATATGAAACAGTTGGTCAGTAATCGTCTTAGTTCCTATCTTGTCCGCCATGCTGAAAATACGGCGGTAATCGGCGGAACCTCCGTGCTCCCACTCGCGCGAATCATGGGGCGTGACGAGCCGATCGAGTAGTGTTATCTCGGTCCGTCGGTGGGCTCTTGTGTGCACTATTAGCGCTTGGTAGCCCACACGTCCAAGCTATCAGCTCTGAACCTGCTAAAGAAAAACTAAGATTGATGGCTGAGGCCGTACGCGCAATGTCGTACTCGGGGAAGCTCGTTTATCAACGGGCCGATGTCCTGGTTAACCTCGCCTTCCAGCATGATGTGGGGAATGGAGAGGAGACCGCCAGACTCAGACGGTTGTCCGGAAAGCCATTAGAGCGCGCACAGTCTGGGAGCTCACTAATCGAGGCCACTCCAGGTCCGAATGTTTTGCGTCAGGGATACCCTTTGCCAGGTATGATTAACTCTGAGCCACGACATATCTTTGAGGCCCCATATCAAATCACGCTTGGCGGTGTGGAGCGTATTGCGGATAGATCCGCACAGCTAGTTCTCGTCGAATCGATGGATGGTCATCGCCATAGTTATAAGTTTTGGGTCGATGAAGAGACGTCTCTGTTATTACGATCGCAAACCCTTAACGCAGAGAGTCAAACGCTAGAGCAGTTTGAGTTCTCGGAACTCACGATCGGGCCACAGTCCGTTGAGATTGCTGGCGGCCATGAGTCTTTG
>JBMZTF010000127.1:0-3553 GCA_049623565.1 Litorivicinaceae bacterium | reverse complement strand
GAGGCCGACATAAAATGCGTGATCCCCGATAGTTCTTATGCGGGGGTCTACGACGAAACCATCAAGTTCTGCATCGAACACGGGGAGTTCAATCCAGCGACTATGGGGAGCGTATCTAACATTGGCCTGATGGCTAAAAAGGCCGAGGAATACGGTTCTCACAACACGACGTTCCTCGCCCCAGATGCAGGATCAATACGAGTGGTAAGCGAACATGGCACGGTGGTTACCGAACATAAGGTAGAGAAAGGCGACATCTGGCGGCTGTGTCTGACGCAAGCCGATGCGATAGACAACTGGATCGAGCTGGGTATTTCTCGAGCAAAAATAACCCAGCAACCCGCTATTTTTTGGCTAGATGAAGGCCGGCCCCACGACGCGGAGCTAATTAAGAAGATCAAATTAGTGCTAGACGGACGGAACCTCGATGGCACTACTATAGATATTTTAGCTCCACGCGAGGCCACCAAGGTATCACTCACCAGAGCAAGTAACGGGCAGGACACGATATCTGTGACCGGCAATGTGTTGAGGGATTATTTGACCGATCTGTTCCCTATCTTGGAGTTAGGCACAAGCGCCAAGATGCTTTCCATCGTCCCCCTGATGCAGGGTGGGGGTTTATTTGAAACAGGCGCGGGAGGCTCTGCTCCAAAACACGTGGAACAGTTACTTAAAGAGAATCACCTCCGCTGGGATTCACTTGGAGAGTTTACCGCTATTGCTGCATCACTTGAGCATCTGGGCACCTCTAAGAAGAATGAGGCGGCTCTCGTTTTGGGGGAAGCATTGAATGTAGCCACGCAGAGGATTCTAGAATCCGGTAAATCGCCCTCGCCCAGTGTCGGAGAGATCGATAATCGCGGCAGCCACTTTTATCTGGCTCAATTCTGGGCCGAAGCCCTCAGTGAACAAACGGCAGATCCAAATCTAGCGGCCCGTTTTAAACCGATTTACAACACGTTAAAGGAAAACGAGACTCAGATAATGATAGAACTGAATGCGGGCCAAGGTTCTCCCGCTAACATTGGCGGGTATTTCCTACCGGGCGACAACGAAGTATCGAAAATAATGAGACCAAGTAAGTGCCTTAACAAAATTTTGGATGAAATACATATTTAGAAAGGCTGGGTTTAGACAAAGTGTTAATCGCTTTCAACAAACCATTTGGTGTTCTGTGTCAATTCACGGGAGAAGGCTTAACTCTGAAGGATTTCATCGATATTCCGGGAGTTTATGTCGCCGGTAGACTCGATAAACACTCTGAGGGTCTTCTAATCCTCACCGATGATGGGCGGCTGCAAGATGGTCTTGCCCATCCCAAACACGGGAAGCATAAGATTTATTTGGCTCAGGTCGATGGCGAGATCGGACAAGATACCTGCCGTCGGCTTGAACGGGGCGTACAACTTAATGATGGTCCCGCGCGCGCAGTCCAATGCCGCTTGATAAGCCTACCAGTGCTTCCATCCCGCGATCCGCCAGTCCGTTTCCGCAAAGATGTTCCAACTAGCTGGATCGAAATCGCACTCGATGAGGGACGGAACCGTCAGGTACGACGCATGACCGCTGCAGTTGGATTCCCTACCCTCCGACTAGTAAGAACCACCATAGGCGATTATCAGTTAGGAGATCTATCACCCGGAGAGTATCGAGTGATCGATGCAACTCGGGTAGAATCTGCACATGCAAAACAAGGACACTCAAGTCATTGTCGGAATGTCCGGCGGCGTTGATTCATCAGTCGCAGCCTCTTTGCTCAAAGAGCAAGGTTACGCAGTCAGCGGCATGTTCATGAAAAACTGGGATGAAGACGATGGGACAGAATACTGCACAGCGATTGAAGACTTAAAAGACGCTGAACAGGTCGCTGACGCACTAGGTATTGAATTACATCGCATCAACTTTGCCGCCGAATACTGGGACAATGTGTTCGAAAATTTTCTCTCTGAAGTTAGCTCGGGTCGCACACCTAATCCCGATGTCTTATGTAACCGTGAAATCAAATTCCGCGCATTTTTAGATTACGCTCGCGAGCTGGGAGCTGATTTAATCGCCACGGGTCACTATGCCCGCAGAGTCGACGGTAAAAATCCACTGCATCGTGGCCTCGATCGAAATAAAGATCAAAGCTACTTCCTCTGGGCGCTACACGCAGACCAAGTCAGCGCCTCACTCTTCCCTGTTGGTGATCTCCTTAAACCAAAGGTCCGTGAAATCGCTGCGAATCAAGGATTTGTTACCGCACGTAAAAAAGACTCGACTGGTATTTGTTTCATTGGGGAGCGTCGGTTCACTGATTTTTTAAAAACCTATGTCAAACCAAAACCTGGCACCATCGTCACTGACTCGGGCGTTGTGGTCGGTCACCATGACGGGCTCATGTTTTACACTGTCGGACAACGCCAAGGGCTGGGGATTGGTGGCCTAAAAAATTACTCAGATGCACCTTGGTTTGTCGCTGACAAGAACATTGGAACAAATGAACTCGTTGTGGTTCAAGGTGTTGACCACCCAAAGCTTTTCGCAACCGGGTTGTTGGCGCGTCAGATTAATTGGATTGGCGAGCCTCCAAAACTTCCTGGTCGATTTACAGCAAAAGTCCGCTACCGCGCCCCAGACACGTCTTGTACGATTGAGATGCGAGGAACTGATCTCCAAATAGTGTTCGACCAGCCTGAACGTGCGGTCACGGCCGGACAATCTGTCGTTATCTACGATGGGGAGGCTTGTCTTGGTGGTGCTGTAATCGAGGAAGCACTTGTATGAGTGACCCAAACCGTCTCTATCCACTATGTGCACTTGCAATGAGTGCACACCTCGTGGACCGTCTTGCGAACACAGGGCTAGTTCCTTATGACGAGTTCGAGTTACTGATCCGAAGCACCCTAAATCTAACACCAGGCACTCCGTTGGATGTCTACGGCGGAACCGTTGATGGGCTGAAGCCAGGATCGAAAAAGATCAGAGAAATGCTCGGCCGCGGCGGAAACAGAAAATATCCTGAAGCAATCCGTTACTTTGTTAGCCTAATGCAAGTCGAACGACAGCTTGCTAAACAACCGCAATTACTCGATCGTCTGCGTGGGTATCTTGAGGTTGCCGTACAAGAGGCCGAACAGCTCGGACCGACCCACGAGTCGGTGGTGGAAACGCTTAACACTGCCTATCAGGAAACAGTGTCTACTCTTAAATTCCGGATTATGGTGACAGGCAACCATGGGCGACATCTGCAACAAGGCAACAATCCTGCTAAAGTGAGGATACTACTCTTGAGCGGGATCCGAGCCGCTATGCTGTATCGACAGCTCGGTGGCGGACGCCTGTCGCTGCTATTCCAGCGGAACCGCGTATTTAAAGAACTCGAATCAATCGGGCTGTAGGAACACAATGAATCTATCTCTCCTGACCGCGATCTCGCCTATTGATGGCCGCTACGCATCCAAAGTCGACGCACTTCGTCCAATTGCCAGTGAATTCGGTTTAATGCGCGCCCGCATCGAGGTGGAATTGGCTTGGATCAAATCATTGTCAAGCCATCCACAAATCGACG
>JBMZTF010000126.1:0-3559 GCA_049623565.1 Litorivicinaceae bacterium | reverse complement strand
GGCCTCCCAGCGACTTGCCCCGCAATGACAATTAACAAAGTCTGTGGCTCTGGCTTGAAAGCGGTGAGCCTAGGTGTTCAGGCGATTCTTTTAGGTGATGCCGAGGTCGTAATTGCGGGCGGGCAAGAAAATATGAGCCAGTCTGGCCACGTGCTGCTCGGCTCTCGTGAGGGGTTCCGTATGGGGAATGCCTCTCTCGTCGATACAATGCTGAGGGATGGCCTCACGGACACCTTTGGGGGCTATCATATGGGAATTACTGCGGAGAATGTCGCGAAAAAGTACGGTATTTCTCGCGAAGAGCAAGACCAGTTCGCAGCCACCTCCCAAGCAAAGGCCTCGAGGGCCCGAGCAGAGGGACGGTTTGACGATGAAATCGTTCCCGTGATGGTTCCTCAGCGTAAGAAAGACCCGATCGAATTTAAGGTGGATGAATTTATTCGTGATGGGGTGACTGCCGAAGCGCTCAGTAAATTGCGTCCTGCTTTCGATAAAGATGGCACAGTGACCGCGGGGAACGCGTCAGGTATTAACGATGGCGCTGCCGCTGTGATGCTGATGACCGTCGAGAAAGCTGAGTCGTTGGGTCTGCCAATACTAGCCAAAGTTAAAGCCTACGCATCGGCGGGTGTTGA
This sequence comes from Litorivicinaceae bacterium, assembly GCA_049623565.1. Classification (GTDB taxonomy): domain Bacteria; phylum Pseudomonadota; class Gammaproteobacteria; order Pseudomonadales; family Litorivicinaceae; genus HIMB30. The sequence continues at coordinate 2,924 of JBMZTF010000126.1, read as the reverse complement.
TCCTGAAATCATGGGCACGGGTCCGATACCGGCCACCGAGCATTGCCTGCAAAAGGCTGGATGGACACACGACGATCTTGACCTCGTTGAAGCTAATGAGGCATTTGCGGCCCAAGCTATTGGCGTAAATAAAGGTCTCGGCTGGGATCCGGCCAAGGTTAATGTGAACGGAGGTGCAATCGCAATTGGCCACCCGATTGGTGCCTCGGGTTGTCGGGTGTTCGTAAGCTTGATTCACGAAATGATTAAGCGTGATGCAAAGAAAGGTCTCGCGACACTGTGCATCGGCGGCGGCCAAGGAGTGGCCCTTGCAGTAGAACGTTAATTCACACTGAGATTGATCCCTCGTGTAGACTTAGCGTTTTGATCATGAGTTGCGAGGGATCATGACCGCCACGAATACTTCCTGGGATGTGGAGTCCTTTGTTGTTGAACCAGAAGAGGGTAAAACACGATTCCATGACCTGAGTCTGCCTAAAGCATTGATGCACGCAATCTCAGATCTCGGGTTTAGGTATGCCAGTCCAATCCAAAGCGAGTCGTTGCCGATCGTTCTGGATGGTGAAGATATTGTTGCGAAGGCACAAACAGGCACCGGTAAGACGGCTGCCTTCCTCGTCTCCATTATCGATACCTTTTTACGTGAACCAATTGATGGTAAGCGCAGAACGGGTACTCCTCGAGCATTGATCCTCGCACCTACGCGCGAACTTGTGGTCCAGATCGCCAAAGACGCGGACAGTTTGTGTAAATACACGCGTCTCTCGGTGGTCTCGATCGTTGGCGGGATGGATTATCAAAAACAACGTGATGATTTGAGGCAGGCACCGTGTGACATCATGGTCGCAACGCCTGGTCGATTAATTGATTTTCTTGGTCAGAACGAGATTAATCTTCGCAAGATTGAGGTATTGGTTCTGGATGAAGCGGATCGGATGTTAGATATGGGATTCATGCCGGACGTGCGTCGAATTGTGCGCGCCTGTCCCCGGAAAGAATTACGTCAGACGCTTCTCTTCTCTGCGACCTTCACTTCGCAGATTGTGGAGTTATCAGAGCGGTGGACATTCGAGCCGACCCGAATTGAGATCGAGCCTGAGAATGTGGCCACTGAGACAGTTGAACAGATCGTGTATATCACGACTGCTGATACCAAGTACCAACTGCTTAAGAACGTGATTAGTACCCGCAACCTGCATAAAGTCATGGTATTCGCGAATCGCCGTGATTTATGCAGGGATTTAGTAGATCGTCTTGTAAGGGATGGGATTGATGCAGCGCTCTTGAGCGGGGAAGTTCCCCAGCGCAAGCGGATCCAGACTTTGGACCGGTTCAAGGAGGGTAAAACAAGAATCTTGGTCGCAACTGATGTCGCGGGGCGGGGTATCCATATTGACGGCGTCGGTCACGTAATCAACTACACATTGCCGGAAGATCCCGAGGATTACGTCCACAGAATCGGTCGGACCGGTCGAGCAGGAAATGAGGGCACATCAATTAGCTTCGCGTGCGAAGACGACTCATTCTTGTTGCCTGAAATTGAAGAATTTATTGGTCGCCAATTGCCATGTGAGCAGGCGCCCGAGTCTCTATTAGATGATTCTAATGGCGAGACAGCCGCTTAATTGGTCTGCTCCATTTACAACGCTGGATGCAGAGATCTTCTACACGAAGGTCTCTCCATCACCTCTGGTTAACCCGAGATGGGTCGATATCAATGAACTCTTACTTGAAGAAATTGGATTTGGTCTGGATCGAGAAAATGCTCGGACGCTTGATGCGTTTTCAGGAGGCCCGCCTCTAGAGGGTTGGGATCCCATCGCGCAGGTTTACAGTGGCCACCAATTTGGCCAGTGGGCCGGCCAGCTCGGTGATGGGCGCGGTCTGTATCTTGGCGAGTTTGGGGGGCTCGAATGGCATCTCAAGGGGGCGGGGAGGACGCCGTTCTCGCGTTTTGGAGATGGACGATCTGTCCTTCGGAGCGCGATTCGTGAGTATCTTGGTTCTGAGTACATGCACGCGTTGGGTATTCGGACCACGCGTGCCCTGACACTTGTTACTTCGGATACCCCTGTGCAGAGAGAAACGCTTGAGCAAGGTGCAATCCTCACTCGGCTAGCCAGAAGCCACCTACGGATTGGTCATTTCGAGCACTTTTATCATCAGAATTCTCATCAGTCACTGCGTGAATTGATTGAGTTCTCGATAATGCAACTCGACAACGATCTGGTAGGTCTACCTGACCGAATTGAGCAGGCGTTTAGTTGCTATATCCAGCGTTCGGCGGAGCTTGTTGCCCAGTGGATGGCGGTTGGCTTTGTTCATGGGGTCATGAACACCGACAATACCGCGTTGTCGGGTGAGACATTAGATTACGGCCCATACGGTTTTCTGATGGCGTTCAGAGATGACTACGTGATCAATCATACGGATCAGACAGGAAGGTACGCCTATGGACAGCAACCACGTGTGATGCACTGGAATCTAGGGTGCTTGGCTGAGACGCTGACGCCGTTTGTTCCGATTGAGACGTTGCGAGCTTTGTTAGATACCTTCCCGGAAAAATATAGGCATTACTATCGCTCAGAAATGGCGACACGGTTGGCGATCGACCCAGCTCATGAAGAACTACCGCACCTCTTAGATGCTTTGAAAAGTTTCTGGTCGGGGGATCGCATGTTCTATCCCGAACTATTTGCCAAGTTGCTTGATGATTCTTTTGAGGGTCTGTCAAGGCCATCGGGAGATCGGTCTGTGTTCGATAAGATCAGGGATCGTTGGTCCGATATGTCTGAGCCGTCCCGAATCCATGAGGCTCGCTGCAAATCTCCGGTATGGATGTTGAGTCATTGGTTACTTGACCGGGTGATCCAAAGCGCCGAGGCGGGCGACTATTCCTCAATTCGAGCAATACGTGAGGCGAT
>JBMZTF010000125.1:0-3594 GCA_049623565.1 Litorivicinaceae bacterium | reverse complement strand
GGAGCTCGCCACGATAGACTGGGAGGATGGGGCACGACAAGCAGAAACAGGACACGATATCTGTCCCCCCCGATATAGATCCAAGCAACAGATCCTGCTTGATATCTCGATAGACAAATTCGAACGACTCGTGCGCGAGAGGTGAGCCGGTCGACAGTATGGCTTTCAGCGAGGCGAGCTTGTGTTGCGATGATGGTTTATAACCATACTTCTCGATTGCCGCGATGAATTTGGCGCTGGTACCAAAGACATGCCAATCATCCTGCTCACAAAGACCCCAAAGAGTTTTCGCGCCGTCGACAAAGGGTGACCCGTCATAGGTCACGATGGTTGCTTTGGAGGCTAACGCAGCTAACAACCAATTCCACATCATCCAACCGCACGTTGTGTAATAGAACACGCGATCAAAGGGCTTGATATCAACGTGATAGCGGTGCTCTTTAACTAATTGAATCAGTGCTCCTCCGTGGCTATGAACAATGCATTTCGGGATACCGGTTGTTCCAGAGCTGTAGAGGATAAAACCTGGATGGTTGAAGGAGGTCTGCTCAAAAGCTAACGAATATTCGCCAGAAATCGCGTCGTCGTATGCAATCACTTTGCACCCGGGGCACCTGATCGCACCCGTTGTTGCGTCTGGGCACGCGCCGTCGAAGATAACCGCGGAACTGATTGATGGCAGTTCTGCCAGGAGTCCGTTGATGCGTTCCGTTAGGTCGATCGGTTTTTTGTTGTAGCGCGTCGTATGCGCGGCCACTAGTACTTTTGGTTTAGTTTGTCCGAAGCGGTCGAGAACGCCTTGCACACCAAAATCTGGGGAGCAACTTGTCCAGATCGCCCCTATTGACAGCGTTGCGAGGGATGCGATGACGGCTTCATGTCCGTTGCTTACAAAGCCTGCGACGATATCATTTTGCTGAATGCCGAGAGTTTGTAATGTATTTCGAAAGTTGGCTACACGTTGTCTCAGATCTCCCCAAGTGAGTTCTGTACGTTCCCCAGCCTCGGCATATGAAATCACCGCGGCCTGCAAGTCTGGCGCGTCATGAGCGAGGCAATTTTCCGCAAAGTTCAACGTGGATTCAGGGTAAAACTTGGCACCTTGCATGCAGCTGTGATCAGAGAGTGTTCGACCGTTTCGCGAGCCTATCAGTTCCGCGTGTTCCCAGACGCCGTCCCAAAAAGATTCAGGCTCATTGACACTGAGTTTGTGGAGCCCGTCGTAGTCATGGATTGATCGCCCGAGCCCTGCGTTGAGATGTGCCATTAAGTCGGTGATGCGGGCGTTAGCGATGCGTTCTGAAGAAGGGGTCCACAGCGCTGTCATTTCCTTTTTCCTAAATCTAAGAGGGGTTCAGATGCTATCAGAAGTGTTTTTGGTTTTGGTGTTTGGTCTGCGGCTATTGCTCGAAGCCCTTCTGCTGCAATAACACGCCTTCGTCTGGACACTACTCAGGTGGTTACGGTGTGAGCACTCCGTTAGAGCCGGACTCGGACGTAGTCACCTGGTGCCGGAACAATTTCTTTGAATTCTTTGTTTGTCCCAATCTGACGAGCAGGTACCTGCTTAGAATCTTGCTTGACCAGCCACTCATCCCAATGAGTCCACCACGAACCTGGATGATCTGTGGCTGTCTCAAGCCAATGATCGGCACCTTGCCCCATTTCCCCATCAGTCCAATAGTTGCGCTTATTTTTCGCCGGGGGGTTAACGACGCCTGCGATATGACCAGATCCGCCAAGAACGAACTCAACCGGCCCACCAACGATATCAGTCCCTAAGAATGTGGTTTTCCATGGCGCAATGTGATCCTCGATTGCAGATAGGAAATAGACGGGTGTTTTTACTTTATCCAATTCAACGGGCTTGTCGCAGCATGTAAATCCGCCTGGCTTTGACAGGTTGTTATTGATGTACATTTCCCGGATGTAAGTGTTATACATCGCTGCCGGAAGATTCGTTGGATCCGAGTTCCAGTAAAGCAGGTCAAACGGGGGTGGTGTTTTACCTTTGAGATAATTATTCACCACATAGGACCAGATCAAATCGTTGGATCGAAGCATATTGAAACCAAGCGCGAGATTTTTCCCTGACATAACCCCCTCTTTTGAAACCTGCGCTTCACGGAGTTTCACTTCTTCGTCATCAAGAAATACTCCCAAGTCACCTGGATCTGAGAAATCTAGGAGTGTTGTTAGTAAGGTTACCGAGCCGATGCTTGAATCGCGTCTCTTTTGCATAACGCCTAACGCTGAACCTAAAATTGTTCCACCGATACACCAGGCAACTGCGTTCATCTTCTCTTCGCCAGCGATCTCCCTGACGACACGGGTTGCCTCAAAAATTCCGTCCTGGACGTAGTCGTCCCAACCGATATGGCTGTATTCAGGCGTCGTATTGGCCCAGGAAATCAAGAACACGGTGTTACCTTGATCAACACACCACTTCACGTAGGAGTTTTGTGGCTGCAAGTCGAGGATGTAGAACTTGTTGATACATGGGGGGACGACCAAGAGAGGGCGCTGACGCACCAACTCTGTTGTAGGCTTGTATTGAATCAATTCAAACAAGTGGTTGCGGAAAACAACTGATCCCTCAGACACTCCAATGTTCTCGCCAAGGGCAAAAGCCGCTTCATCTGTCATGGTGATCCGACCTTGCTCAAGGTCAGTCATGAGGTTCTGAAGGCCGTCAATCAAACTTTGACCGTTTGTCTCCATTGCCTCTTTCAGCACCTCAGGATTTAGTGCGACGAAATTCGACGGACTCATCGCGTCAATGAAGTAGCGGGTGTAGAATTTAAGTTTATCTTTTTCCTTGCCTTCGACGGGAATTGCGTCTGTTGATTTCGTGAGAGCATCAGCAGTGAGTAGATATGATTGCTTGATGAAGTCAAAGATTGGGAGATTTGACCACTCATCTGAATCGAATCGACGGTCTCTTTGCGGCTGAGAGTCAGTGGTCGCGCCCATTAGGTTAGTCCATAATCTAAACTGATCTTGCTGGTATTTTGTGACTGTCTCGAGCCAGCCCTGAGGATTAGTCCATGGCTGCATAACCAACTGAGCCCAGACATCCGCCAGACTCTTTAATGTGTCTGCGGTATCTTCAGAGTTCATCAGACCCTGCAGCAGACGCCTACTCTCAGCGTTCATAGTTTCGAATAATTCCTTCGGTGTTTGCTGTTTCTCGGTACCCAATTCTGTGTCCTCTCAAAATCTAGTTTCAAAGTTTGTTGTGCGGTGCAATAAAAGAAAGGCCGATAAAGAGAATTCTTTGTCGAGTCCTGGGTTTTTGACCCTAGAACATGTGCTGCCCACCGTTGATAGCGAGGTTTGAGCCAGTAACAAAAGCAGCACGTTCTGATGCAAGAAACGCAACCGCATATGCAATTTCGTCTGGATTGCCGAGCCTTCCGATTGGTATGGTGGATGCAATCTTCTCAAGTATTTCATCACCAATGGCCGCAACCATTGCTGTCATAATGTAGCCCGGACTCACCGTATTAACCGTGACGCCCTTTGATGCAACTTCTTGTGCGAGTGATTTTGTAAAACCATGCATGCCCGCCTTTGTCGCCGCGTAGTTCGACT
>JBMZTF010000124.1:0-3634 GCA_049623565.1 Litorivicinaceae bacterium | reverse complement strand
GGGAGAGCTCATCAGGGAGATCAGAATCCTCAACTCTACCGGGATCGCTGGATCTATCTTCCAGTCCGGGGTCGGAGAGATCATCCACGACGCCTACGCCGACGATCGGTTCAATTCCAAGATCGATGAGCAGACCGGGTACGTGACTAAGAACATCGTCTGTGCGCCCGTCAAGACGGTCCGTGGTGACGTGATCGGGGTGATCCAGATCCTGAACAAAAAACGGGGAAGATTCACCAAAGAAGACCTCGAAATCGTCCAGGGTATAACGCTCCAGGCAGCCGTATCACTCCAGAATGCCCAGGGGATGGAGGAGATGGTCAGGTCACGCGAAAAGGAAATGAAATTCCTTGACGTGGTCGCCGAGGTCACGTCTGAGATTGAGCTGGGCTCGCTGCTCCAGCGAGTTATGGTCGAGGCCACAAAGATGCTAAACGCGGACCGGGCCACACTGTTCCTGAACGACTTCAAAACCAATGAATTATTCTCTCGGGTAGCCATGGGCGAGGGGATTGGAGAGATCCGCCTGCCCAACAACGCCGGCATCGCCGGGGCCGTCTTCCAGAGTCGGGAAACCATCAACATTCCTCACGCCTACGCGGACCTTCGGTTTAACCCCGGCTTTGATAAGCAGACGGGGTACTTCACCCGCTCGATACTGTGCGTACCGATCATCAACAAGGACGGTGAATGCATCGGTTGTACCCAGGCCCTCAACAAAAAAGGCGGAGGATTCACGGACGAGGACGAGTCACGCCTCAAAGCGTTCACACAGCAGGTCTCGATCGCCCTCGAGAACGCAAAGCTGTTCGAGGACGTCGCCAAAGAGCGTGCCTACAACCACAGCATGCTAACCAGTATGTCCAACGCCGTGATTACGATTAATGATGAGGGCAAGATCATTACCTGTAACAAGTCCGGGCTGAAGATACTCAAGATCCGAGACACCGACATCTTGGGCAAGACCGCGGAAGAGTTCTTTACTAACGGCCGGTCCTGGATCCTGGATCGAATTAAGCATTGCGAGGAAGAGAAAGAGCCCGAGTTTCTGATGGACGCCGAGATCGAGGTCGGGTCAGAGCAAGATGATAATGTTGAAATAGTGTCCGCAAACGTCAGCTTCCTGCCACTCGAAAACCAAGACCCCGACGGACGGATGGATCAATCCAGTGGGCACCTCGGGACCATGATCATGGTCGAAGATATATCGGATGAGAAACGCATGAAGTCGACCATGTCTCGCTACATCGATCCTAACATTGCGGACCAGCTGATGTCCGACGGAAGCGACATCATGGGCGGGCAAGAAACCATCGCGACGGTCCTCTTCTCTGACGTACGAAGCTTCACGACGATCACAGAGGCATTAGGCGCGCAGGGTACAGTGGCCTTGCTAAACGAGTACTTCGACATCATGGTCGAGGCCATAAACGAGCAGGGGGGCATGGTCGACAAGTTTATCGGTGACGCGATCATGGCCGGGTTTGGGATCCCCTTCCCCCACGAGGACGATGAGGATAGGGGCGTACGGGCCGGGATCAACATGATTAAGCGTCTCTGGGAGTGGAATAAGCAACGAGAGAAAGATGGGAAGATGGCGATCGATATGGGTCTCGGGCTCAACACAGATAAACTTCTCTCGGGAAACATCGGTTCGTCCAAGAGGATGGACTACACCATGATCGGCGACGGTGTGAACCTCGCTGCCCGTCTGGAGAGCGCCTGCAAGTCCTACGCGGCGAGGATCTTAATCAGTGACTTCACCTACCAGAAGCTCAAGGGCACCTACCAGATCCGATACATTGACGACGTAGTCGTTAAAGGTAAAACAGAGGCGGTCGGGGTCAGAGAGGTACTCGACTACCATACCCCAGAGACATTCCCGAACCTGATGGACACCGTAAATCACTTCAACGAGGGTAGAATAGGTTTCAAGGCAGGGGACTGGGATAAGGGTATACGGTCGTTTAACGAGTGCCTCAAGGCCAACCCTAATGACAAGCTCTCAAAGATCTACATCGATCGTTGCGAGACGATGAAACAACGGAACCCTAAAGACTGGGACGGTATCTGGGTCATGGAAACGAAGTGACGGTGCCGCACAGGTATGAGGATTTCTGTTAGTGTTGGTCAAGAGATAGAGGTAACCGGGTAGTTATGCAGGTATTTTTTGCGGGGACCAGGGGCGCCTATCCAACGTTCAGGCCAGCCAACCAAAAGACCGGTGGTAACACAAACTGCGTCACAGTCTCGGTAGGAGAAGACCGCCTGATAATCGACGGTGGTACTGGTACGGAGAACATTTCACCCCGCGACACCCGCGACACGATACTCTTGTCACATTTTCATCTCGACCACCTGATCGGCCTACCCATGTTCCTCACTCGCAAGGAGCGTGGGGGCTGCTCGATTGTCAAAGCAGTCGGGCCCACGAGCACCAGCACGAAGACCGTCTTGGCCAAAATATTTGGGACCGAGTTCTTCCCGGTCCCGCTCGAGGTGATACACCCTACCCTCGAATATCATGACTTCGACACACAGACACAGATCGGGAAATGGTCGGTCTCCGCGCACCCGCTGAATCATCCCGGGGGAGGATTCGGTTACCGGATAAGTCACCGGGATTCAGAACAAATATTCACACACCTCCTCGACCACGAGCACGGTACCCAAATAGACCACGGGCTGATGGATTTCGCGCGAGGATCCTCGTTGGTCGCGTGGGACGGCTGCTACGAGTCAGATATCTACCCTAACGTAAAGGGCTTCGGTCACTCGACATGGGAAGAAGGGGTCCGGTTTGGGGACACGATAGGCTCACCGGTGGCGATCTCTGGTCACCGTTTCAACCGGACAGACGATGAGTGTGGGCAGATCGAAGGCCAACTAACTAAGCCCCACCTGCTTGCAAGGGACGGGCTCTTGGTCGATCTCCCACTGGTCTAGTCGTTGCGTCTACTGACAATCATACCGACGGTCCTGAGCTTTGCTCTGACCGGTTGTACGGTTAAGACAATTGAAAAAAAGATGCCCACAGGTGGGTTTGTCATACACACCGAGCAACTCACAGCCGAAACAAATAATGCTAGTCCGGTAAGATGGTTTGTCTTGATCGAGGGCGACGGCGCTGCATGGCCTACCCCGACGCGGCCACCCATCGATCCGACACCCGAAAACTCAGCCGTGTTAGAGCTCGCGAAAACTATCCACCAACGGTCCAAAGCGAACGTGCTTTACCTGGCCCGACCCTGCCAGTATCCAAAAAAAACCGGTATCAAGTGTCAACTCAAACACTGGACAACAGAACGGTTCTCGACAAAACATGTGGACGCTTTGTTAGGAGCGTTTGCCCGAGAAGTGCCGCCAGGCTCACAGGTCACACTGTTTGGGCATAGCGGGGGCGGCGTGATGGCGCTCCAGCTGGCGGGACGTCTCGGGGACAAGGTAGCGATCAGAAAAATTGTCATAACCGGGACACCGGTAGACGTCAGCGAGTGGACTCGGGCCAATGGATTCTCGGACCTGATCGTGGAAAACTATCTAGACTCTTTGCGTGCCCTCGCCGCACGAACGGTCCCGGTATTCGCATTGTTCGGAGACCTAGACTCAGTCGTACCGGAAAAATACATGGGAA
>JBMZTF010000123.1:0-3723 GCA_049623565.1 Litorivicinaceae bacterium | reverse complement strand
TACTTAGATGCGAGGATCAGTGAAGCCAACAGCTGTAGGTCGATCTCGCCATAGGATGGCGAAATCCAGACCACACCAGCATCAAACACCGTCGGGTGCTCGTCACAGAATAATTCGAACCACCGAAAATCGCCCTCACTCGTTACAACCACTTTAATCTGATCCTTCGACCGAATTAGGGCTAGGTTCGACAAAAGATTTTTCGATGATTCGCCTGAGCCTGGTGTCTTTAGATCGAGAACAATCGATACCCGTTTATCTACCCCGGTGATATCCATTGCACCTGACGTCTCTAGCGACACCTCAAAACCCGCGTCACAGAGAGCTCCTAAAAGCGGCAAGCAATTGGGCTGTGCGAGCGGCTCACCACCAGTCACGCAGACCCTCAACACACCAATACTCTGCGCTTCTTTGAGTAACTCATCAATCGAACGCGGCGTACCACCCTGAAACGCGTAACTGCTATCGCAGTATGCACACCGCAATGGACATCCTGTGAGCCGAATAAACGTGGTGGGCAGGCCGGATGTAAGCGCCTCGCCCTGGAGGCTCGTAAAGACCTCCGTGATACGGAGGCTTAGTGGCTCGACCGTCACGACCTCAGTTGGTCTTTTCAAGCTCACGCGAGGCAAGTCCCGCCTCAACGCTCTCAGGCGCCTGTGTGATGACTTCTTGAAGAATTTTTCGTCCGTTCATCAAATCTTGATTCTTGACCAGAAGCTTACCCAGCTTAACCTTCACTTGGAGAATACGACGGTAATCAGGGGCGTCCAAAGTTATACTCTTGAATGCTTCGATCGCCTCTTGATCACGCCCTAGCACATCGAACACTTGCCCACGCCAGAAACGAGCATCAAGCACCAGCTCACTGTCCGGGTACGCTTGTGTGAACGACTCCATAGCAGCCAATGCGTCATCAAACTGACGTTCGCGAATTAATTGAAATGCCGAGTTGTAGGCGTCCTGATCCGAAATTTCCGGTGCGGCGGCCGCCTGAATACCCTGTCCGGTAGTATCGTCAGGCGTCGCGGGGTCAAGGACAACCGCCGTTCCCCCTTGAGTTGGAACCGCGACAACTGCCTCTTTCTGAATCCGAACGAGTTCTCCAAGCCGCTGATCAAGATCGAGATAACGCGTCTTTTGATCAGAGGACATTTGCCCCAGCTGATATGACAATTCTTCCATCAAACCGCGCAGGGCCTGGGTCTCTTGTCGCAGCTGCTCAATTTGAAGTAGGAGTTCACCTTGCGACCGCCGCAATGACTCTGCGTTAAAAGTCTCTTCAGCGTACGAAAATAAAGACGCCGCGGTCATTACGACGGCGGCGCCCATAGTCTGAACTAAACGCATCAATTACTGATAAATCAGCTCAACGCGACGGTTACGAGACCAACCGTTGTCATCACGGGATAATGACAATGGTCGCTCCTCGCCATAGCTCACTGTTTCGATCTGCGAACGATTCACGCCTTGGATAACGAGATAGCGAGTAACTGAATTCGCACGCCGCTCACCCAATGCTAGGTTATAGGCGCGCGTTCCTCGCTCGTCAGCGTGACCCTCAAGGCGAACCTTCGCGGCGCGGTTAGCGGCTAGGTACTTCGCGTGGGCATCTAAATCGTCGAGAGCGTCTTGCCCGAGATCAGATCGATCAAACCCGAAGAAAAATAATGTGTCGGCGGCCATCGCGTTCTTCCGCAGTTGCTCGGCTGACTCAAACGCGGCTTGACGAGCCTCTCTAGCCGCTTTATCAGCCGCTGACTCTAACTTTGAGGCACTGGCCTTCTGCTCGCTAGTCGCTGGTTTCGTCGGCTCAGCAGGAGCTGCTTGCTCGTTAACTTGACCAGCACAGCCTGCAAGCACAGCTAAAGTCGCTGCAATCCCTACAGCCTTCGCTTGCTTAAAAATATTCATTCCATCACCCCTATTAGACTACTGTGGAATCTTTCTTGCTCTTAATTAAAATACGGGCTCCAAGCCGGTTCCCGAACACTCTCACTGACGGAAGGTAACCGAACTCGCACCCTCCCGTCCATTGAAACGAGGCCTAAAAGCCCCCTTCCTTCGTCTGAGGTGGCATAAATTACCATAGTTCCGTTAGGAGCGACACTCGGAGACTCGTCTAAGTCAGTCTCCGTAAGGATCCTGATCTCGCGTGTTTTTAAATTCATCCGCGCGATATGGAATCTATCATTCGTGCGGTGCACGAAAACAATACTCTCCCCGTCAGGTGTAAACGTGCCGTTAGAGTTGTAATCACCATCAAACGTAACCCGTTTTACTACCTTATCAGCTACATGCATCAAATAGAGCTGAGGCTTACCACCCCGACTAGATGTGAATAAAATCGAACGGCCATCGGGAGACCATGAGGCCTCCGTATCGATCGCGAAGTGGTTAGTCATTCGGTCTAACTCACCTGTACGCAGGTTCGCAACATAAATTTCAGGATTACCATCACGAGACAGTGTTAGCGCCAGCTTGCGACCATCTGGACTAAATGATGGCGCGCTGTTCAGGCCAGGAAAATCTGAGATCTTTTGCACTTCTCCAGACGCGAATGTCTGGACATAAATCCCCGGCCGCTTACCCCTAAAGCTCATGTAAGCAACGCGCGACCCATCCGGCGACCAGGCTGGAGACAAAATTGGCTCTGAAGATTGGAAAATTGTACGGGGGCTACCACCGTCAGCGTCCGATAAAATTAACTTAAATGTTTGGTCTTTCTCGGAGCGACGCTCCGCGGATACGTACAATAGACGCGTGGAAAAAATACCCTTGACCCCGGTCAATGCCTCATAGATTCGATCTGAAATATAATGTCCGATGTCTCGCAACGATTCCTGTGATCCGGGAATGCGCTCTGCGAACAAAACCCGCTCGCCAAAAATATCATGAAGCCCGTAACGTACGAGGAGACCCTGAGAATCGCGCTCAATTGAACCAACGACAGTATATTCAGAGTCGATGGCTCGCCAATCACGATAAAAAATTTGGTCGTCTGGTCCGGGTAACGACAACATGGTGTCGCGGCGCACACGGGCAAACTGTCCGCTACGCTCAAGATTGCTCTCGATAAGCCGTGCTACGTCTACATCGAATGCTCCGGAACTTTTTATTCGAAATGGCACCACGGCAATCTTGATCGGATTCTCAATGCCACGAGTGATCTCGATCACAAGCTCCGCCCTCGTTGGTATGGCTATCAAAGAAGCTAACATTAGACAAATAAGTAAACGCATCAATCCTCCGGTCTGAACTTCACGGTCAGTGATCTGAATTTTTCCTCGAAGGTAGCGGCATCAAACTGCTTAACCTCGTCGAAAGGGGCGGCCCTGTTGACGGCCGTCAAGGCCGACCGATCAAACAATACATCACCACTGGTCTTGACGACACGAACATCCACTAGTTCTCCATTAGAAGCCAAAGACATTTTTAGATACACCTCTAATCCACCTTTAAAGGCAACAGGTCGCCTCCAGGCACGGGTGATCCGAGTAGTCATCGCGTCAAGGACATTTGCTGCCGCTTTCTCAGAAGCTAATGCATTCAGTAAGGCTAACTCCGCCTCCTCTTTTTTGTTCAACTCCTCGAGCGCTCGCGCCTCTGCCTCCGCTTGCTTGAAGGCATCCTCTATGGCCTTCTCTTTTCTCCTACGATCTGCTTCAGCCTCGGCCTGCTTCTTCGCCTCGGCCTGCTTCTTCGCCTCGGCCTGCTTCTTCG
>JBMZTF010000122.1:0-3985 GCA_049623565.1 Litorivicinaceae bacterium | reverse complement strand
AGAAAGAGGAGAAAGAGGAGAGCAAGAGCGTGCCAAACGCTGGCGGAATCGCTTAGCACATTCTTTATTTGTTATTCATCGAACTGTCATATATTTTTATAATTATTGAAATATTGAATTATTGACTGGATGGAGATTGAAATGGATACGGTCACCGCGGTCCGTTGCTTTCAGGCGATTGGGCAAGCACACCGCCTACAAATGTTTCAGCAACTCGCAAGGGCCGGCGATCAGGGGCTGACTGCGGGTGTAATTGCTGAAAATCTGGACCTTGCGCCGTCTCAAGTGAGCTTTCACTTAAAAGAACTTGAGGCGTCAGGTTTATGTTTCTTCGAGCGCGAGGGGAGGTTCATGAGATATCGAATTGAGCCATCTGCGGTACGCGATTTATTGGAATTTTTATTGGCCGACTGCTGCCAGGGGCGCAAAGATTTGTGCTCTCCGGTCCTCTCACAAGTCAACACTAGCGATTGTTAGGAGATTTTGTATGCGTATTGGAATCAACGGAGTTGGTAGGATTGGTCGCTTAGCCATACGGGCGCTGCAGGGGCATCCTGGTCTTGAGTTGATACATGTCAATGATGCAGTGGGGGACGCTGAAACACACGCGCATTTGCTGGCGTTTGATTCGGTACACGGGCACTGGGACGTATCTGTTTCAGCCGGGCGTGATCGCTTGGTTATTAACGGGAAATCAGTCAAATTTACCTCAGAGAGGACTCTTGAGGGCGCCCGTTTTGACGGCTGTGATTTGGTGCTTGAGTGCACGGGTAGGTTCAAGTCAGTTGACGCCTTGCGGCCCTATCTAGATGCGGGGGTTCGACAAGTTGTAGTCTCTGCACCGATAAAAGTGCCAGAGGTTCTCAATATTGTGATGGGTGTAAATCAGATATTGTTTTCCGCCGAAAAATATCCAATCGTGACCGCGGCCAGTTGCACGACGAACTGCATTGCACCCGCGATTAAAGTGATTCATGACATGTTTGGTATCAAACATGGATCAATCACGACGATTCATGACATCACGAATACACAGAAAATTTTAGACGCCCCACATAAGGACCTCCGTCGGGCGCGTGCGTGCGGGATGTCTCTGATTCCAACGACTACTGGAAGCGCGACCGCTATCGCCGAAATATTCCCTGAGCTTCGAGGCCGGCTCAATGGCCACGCCATACGTGTGCCCCTAGCTAACGCGTCGATTACCGATTGTGTTTTTGAGCTTGAGTGTAAAGTGACTGTCGAGGAGGTAAATGACGCGTTGAAGCAGGCGGCCGAGTCAACACTTTTAGGTATCTTGGGTTATGAAGAGCGTCCCCTGGTATCGATCGATTACAAGACTGATCCTCGTTCAAGCATCGTCGATGCACCCTCAACGATGGTCGTCAACGATACTCAGTTAAAGATATATCTCTGGTATGACAATGAGTGGGGATACGCGAACCGTCTGGTTGAGTTGGCGGCCTACGTCGGAGCTGAGCGTGGACTCTAAGATCCGTGATTATGCATTGATTACCGGGAATTACTGGGCGTTTACCCTAACTGACGGCGCGCTACGTATGCTTGTGGTACTGCACTTCCACATCCTAGGCTTTACACCCTTTGAGATCGCCTCTCTTTTTCTATTTTATGAATTCTTCGGGATCGTGACCAACGCTGTCGGTGGATGGCTAGGTGCACGTATTGGACTGAATCGAACCATGCAAATCGGTCTATTGTTGCAAGTCGCTGCATTGTCGATGCTGCTTGTACCCGACGAGATGCTGACCGTGGTATGGGTGATGGTGGCGCAAGCGGCCTCCGGAATCGCTAAAGATTTAAATAAGATGAGTGCCAAGAGTTCGATGAAGACCATCGCACGCGATCAAGACGATGGACTGTATAGGATTGTTGCCTTCCTGACCGGATCTAAAAACGCGTTGAAGGGCGCTGGGTTCTTTATCGGGGCCGTCTTATTATCGCTTTTCGAGTTCCGAGGCGCTGTGACGGCGATGGTATTAATGCTTGCACTCGTCTGGCTGATGAGTCTTTTGCTGTTACGTCAAGAACTTGGCGTCATGAAAAATAAGCCCAAATTTAGTCAGATTTTTTCTAAATCCAGCGCGGTGAACTGGTTATCTTTCGCCCGCTTCTTCTTGTTTGGTGCACGTGATGTCTGGTTTGTCGTGGCACTCCCTGTGTTTCTCTATGAATCACTTCAGTGGGATTTTTGGCAGGTCGGTGGCTACTTGGCGTCCTGGATCATAATTTATGGATGTATCCAAGCGGTGGCGCCCCAGCTAACCGGGAAAGATAAGACACCTCGGGCGGTTAGGGCACAACTGGCCATGTTTGGCGGCCTGCTGGCGTTAATACCGGCAGGGATTGCGATCGCTTTGACTCAGAAGTTTTCGGCTATGCAGGTGGTGACGTTCGGTCTTTTGCTGTTCGCGCTCCTGTTTGCTATGAATTCGGCACTACATAGCTACTTAATCGTGCGCTTTGCCCGAACCGACGGTGCGAGTCTTGATATCGGATTTTACTATATGGCCAACGCGGGTGGTCGCCTGACGGGGACTATTGCCTCAGGGGCTCTGTATCAGTGGTCTGGGCTAGAGGCCTGCCTGTGGGTCTCGTGTCTTCTAATCGCATCCGCGTCAGTCACGGCGCTCTCGCTCCCTGTAGCAGAGGAGGGCACCGCGTAGCTGTGCCTGACCCGTATTAAACCTCTGGGTTTGCCTTGATACGATGGAGTGAGAGATCGGCGCCATCAAATTCCTGCTCCTCGGATAGGCGTATCCCAAGGGTCTGACTGAGGACTCCATACACGACAAGCCCACCTGCAACCGCTATCCCGACACCGGTTACCGTTCCGATTAGTTGGGCTGCGAAAGAGACGCCTCCTAGGCCCCCGAACGCGGTTGCGCCGAAGATTCCACAGGCCAACCCTCCCCACGCGCCACAGACCCCATGAAGAGCCCATACACCGAGTACATCGTCCAGTTTCTTTTGGGTTGAACACCAAACGAACAGCCAGACAAACAGACCCCCCGCCACCAATCCTGTGGCTAGGGCCCCGAGCGGATGGAATACGTCTGAACCAGCGCAAACAGCTACCAGGCCAGCGAGCGGCCCGTTGTGGATGAAGCCGGGGTCATTCTTCCCGACAACTAGGGCTGCGAGCGTTCCTCCGACCATCGCCATCAGTGAATTCACGGCAACTAGCCCGCTAATTCCCTCGACAGCCTGGGCGCTCATTACGTTGAAGCCGAACCATCCGACCGTCAGGATCCATGCACCCAAGGCAAGGAAGGGGATCGAGCTTGGGGCAAATGAGATTATCTTACCGTCTCGGACGCGGCCAGATCTCGGCCCGAGGAAAAGGATACCGATCAAGGCGAGCCATCCGCCGACCCCGTGCACCACCACAGACCCCGCGAAGTCATGAAACCCCGATCCAGTTACGTCCTCTATCCACTGTTGGAACCCAAAATTACCGTTCCAGATCATTCCCTCGAACAGGGGGTAAACCAGCGCTACTATGGAGACATTGGCCAGCATCATTGGCCAAAAGTTACCACGTTCGGCGATTCCGCCTGAGATAATGGCGGGGATCGCCGCCGCAAAGGTCACGAGGAAGAAGAACTTAACAAGCGCGAAGCCATTCCCGTCCATCATTTGGTCTGCGCCCATCAAGAACCCCGTGGCATAAGCGACCTGGTAACCGACGAAGAAGTAGGCCAGCGTTGAGGCCCCAAAATCGGTCAGGATTTTGACCAGCGCATTCACTTGGTTCTTGTGGCGGACGGTCCCCACCTCCAAGAACGCAAATCCAGCGTGCATAAAAAGTACGAGAATTGCGCCCAATAGTAAAAAGAAGGTATCGGTACCGGATACGATTAGATCGATGCGTTCAGCGAGGCCAGTTAGTGTCGGCTCCATAAATTCTCTCCGTTATGTGCACCATTGTGGTGCAATTCTATTTACAAAAATTATATCACGCACA
>JBMZTF010000121.1:0-3986 GCA_049623565.1 Litorivicinaceae bacterium | reverse complement strand
GGCGTGGTATCTTGAAACTGGATCCGGGATGGGTTCCACACTGAATCTTGCCGTTGGAAAGGGTGCATACGTGCTTAGCGACCGAGCAACGTGGATTAATTTTGCCAACAAGCAGGACTTTAGGATCCACGTTCAAGGCGACGAACGTCTTTTCAATCAGTACGGCATCATTTTGATTAATCCTTCTAGATGTCCGCTCGTGAAGACAACAGCCGGCCAAGCGGTAATTGATTGGCTATTGTCGAAAAGGGGGCAAACAGCAATCGCGTCCTATAAAGTCAACGGCACCCAGCTATTCTTTCCCAACGGTGAGTAGCAGACTGATAGCAGGGAGAAGTATGCCTAGCCAAGTAATCATGGCCGCGGGTTGCATGCTCCACCAACTGCCAAAGCTATTAGACGAATTTCACGATATAGATCAAACAAAAATCCGGACGGCTTTCGGGCCATCAGGTGCGCTCCGTATGAAGATCGACAACGGTGAAAATTGTGCGCTCTTCATCAGCGCGCTCAAAAAACACACTGAAGCGCTGGTCCAATCCGAAAAACTCCTGGAGTCTAGCATCCTGGGACGGAACCCAACCGTCCTTATCTGTCGTCGTGATCTTAATATAGTCACCAAAACAGCCCTCCAGTTCATAACAAACCCCCGCTGGGCTCTTGGCGTCTCTACAACGGGATTCGACCCAGACGCTGATGAAATCGAGATCCTTTCGAGAGTTGCGAAAACCGCGGAATTGAACCCAAAGCACCTGACCGCCCGCACACGTCTGATCACCGGGGGACGAGAAAAACCCAACGCTCCGTCGGGACGAAACCAATACGGCTGGATTATGGAAACGCAAGACGTGGATCTATTACTTACCTTACATTCAAACGCCATCGAGGCTGTGGCAGATAATCGAGACCTTAAGTTTATCCAGCTGCCGCCATCAATTCAGGTAACCGGGCATTTTGGTATCGGGATCGGAGCCGGTGCGGACTCAGGAATCAAAGCATTTTATCGCTGGATTCTTGGTGAACATGGTCAAGAAGTACTAGCGCGTCATGGGTTTATTTCAGTCAGAGGCAACCATTCATCCGCACTTGGCCGAGGCCGCTGACATCGTAGCCGCGATACCTCTCAACCTCTGTTTTGAAATCTTCGGTTGCGGTAAATTGCAGCAGTATTTGAATACCCGAATCGAAATATGCGTGTCGATCAATCAGCAAATCAAAGTCTTCGACGCAAACGGGTACGAACCCCAGACGGTATCGATCAGCG
This sequence comes from Litorivicinaceae bacterium, assembly GCA_049623565.1. GTDB lineage: Bacteria > Pseudomonadota > Gammaproteobacteria > Pseudomonadales > Litorivicinaceae > HIMB30. The sequence continues at coordinate 2,722 of JBMZTF010000121.1, read as the reverse complement.
AATGATCTGAGCCCAAAAGTGGCGTCAGCTTCGCCCTCTACGATGGACAATGCCGCTTCTGTCTCGTTACGTGCCACCCTTACAGAGTGCAAGGTATCCGAACGAATACCAGCATCAGATAATTGACGTTCAAATAATATTTGGGAAGCTGCGCCCTGCTGCCTCGAAACAAAACGCTTCCCAGCAAGGTCTTGGATCCCCTTGATCGTTGAGTCTGAACGGATAATCAAACCGCGGTCTCGTTTTGCCCAGTGCATCAGGACGGATGGTGATTTTTCGAGGAAACCGCCGACGAGCTCAGTATTCCAACCCGCCGAAGCCGTATTTTCAACATGGACACCGCAGGCAATCCCTTCTCTCCTCTGGTAACGATCGAAACCATCAATCGAGCCATTCAAAAACGCGGGAAGGCCGCATCCTGAGGCACTTATTGCCCACTCAAACACAGGGTCATGAGACCCAAGAATTACGGCTGGCCTTGGCTGTGTTTCAACAGCTAACCCCCCTTTCTGTTGGATCCACAGATGAATGTCGGACCGCGGGAATAAGAGCTTTCCAGTGGCCTTGATACACGGTATCTCGTTACGTGCAGCAAGATCATAGACCTTACGCTCTTTTAATCGGAGCAGATCCGCAACTTCTTTGGTTGTTAAAAACTCAGACAAAGATTTAGGCTCGTTTAATCTGTAACAAACCCAAGCATACACCAGCAGTCTTTGATAGATCAGGGGATTTCGAGCTGTCTGATCCGCTCGACAATGAGTTCGGTGCTGATCGCGAAGTTGATCCCGGCATCGATGTCCGCTTCCTTAGTAAAAATTGCTGCGACCATCCCCAGCAGTTCTCCGTATGCATTAACGAGCGCGCCACCGGAGGCACCTGGATTTACAGCGGCGTCGGTTTGTATGAAATCCTCAAGAGCGTTAAAGCCGATTCCACGGCGAAGGGGCCCGGATACAATTCCACAGCTCATACTGATGCCCAGCCCAAACGGGTTGGCAATCACACAAACATGCTGCCCAGGCGTCGAGGGTTGAGTTTTAAGACTAAACGCTGGTCTCGCCTGCGTGGTTTTTAAAAGAGCGACATCAGAATCAGGGTCGCTCCAGACTACCTCTGCGTCTGACAACGGACCACCGTCACTGTCACGGATTTGTACTCGGATCGCCTGATCTACCACATGAGCGGCCGTCAGGATGAAAGGCGACTGCTTCTCAGAAGTAAGGCTCACCACGATACCACTCCCCTCGGGGGCTGTGCCGTGGGGGGCACCGTGGCCTGGTGACTGGAACCCAGACCAGGTTGGTAGCACAGACACGACCGACCTATGGGACGTCTCCCATGTCCGCGGCCCATGATCGGCGAATCCATTAATCGAAGTGGACAGAATCAGGAGAGCAACAATGATCCTCATTGAGGAGCTGTGGCGCGTTTGAGGTAGCTAATCAGATCGGCACGGTCCTGTTTTCCCTTGATGCGTTGGACGGGCATCTTTGAGCCAGGCGTGACGATGTCGGGGCCATCCTTAAAGAGGAGATCAATCGTCTCTTCGTTCCAAACAAGGTCCATCTCTGTCAACTCTTTGGAATACGGGTAGTCTTCTACCGCCCCGACCTTCCGCCCAAACACCCCGTATAACGTCGGGCCAGCTCGCCGCTTACTTGATGCGGTTAAGCTGTGGCAGACGCTACACTTACGAGCAAACTGCTTCTGTCCGTTATCGATCGGCTGGTCAGGATGAAAACGGCGCTCACGGTCAGCGAGTGGGTGTGGGACGATAAAATCATTCACGCTTATCTTTGTGACCCAATCGTCTAGGCCCGCGAAAAAAAGATCCTCGCCCGCGTTCGCGAGCTGCATCGCCCATATAGGACCCTTTACGGCTCTGAAGTCATGTTGAATCTCGCCGACCAAAGCGTCGGCAATCACAACGCGCCCCTCAGATGTAGAAAAAATCATTTTTTTTGTTTGAGGATCTATGGTTACCGCGAGGACCGGTGGTCCGCCGTTCCACAACTCAATTTCAGGTCCGTCTGCATTAATGCTGATACTTCGCATCATTCCGTTTGAACCACCGTATGCGAGTACATTAAGCTCTGGGCTCAGATCCATCACGTTTATCCCGAACCCGTTCCTGACAACGCTCCTGAGATACTCGCCTGTCGTCAATCTCCACAACCGGATGTGTCCGTCTGCTCCACCGGAATAGACGTAGCGACCGTCACCCGAAAATTGAGCGGTATTGACTGGTCCTTGATGTCCAGACAAGTATCGCTTGAGCTTTAGCGCAGAAATATCCCAGATCCCGACCCGTCGATCCCAGCTAGCGGACGCCAAGTACTTGCCATCCGCACTGAACGCCAGGTCGACGACCTTGGCGGTATGACCGTCGAGGAGTATCGGCACTGGCTCACCTGAGGGCCCCGAAGAGTCGATACGTCCCACAATAAAATTTGATTGTCATCACCGCCGGTAGCCAACCAGCGTCCGTCTGGGGAGAACGCTGCGGTATTCACTGCGGCGTTATGACCGATCAGCTGCTTCAGCTCTTTCATCGAACCGGAGTCCCACACAACCGCCGTGTAGTCGAAGCTTGTACTCACCAACAGGCCCAATTTCTCGGAATACGCGAGACCTTTAATCGGGCCACCATGGGCTGTGTAGCGATCGAACGCCGAGGTCGTGTTCAGGGGCAGTGCCGCGATTAACGCGAGACAGAGAA
>JBMZTF010000120.1:0-4068 GCA_049623565.1 Litorivicinaceae bacterium | reverse complement strand
TTTGGAGTTCCTGAATCACGGGTGTTCGGATTTTGGGACTGGGTCGGTGGACGTTATTCGGTCTGGTCAACCATTGGCTTATCTTTAATGATTTCATTGGGATCAGATGTTTTTGATCGACTGCTTAACGGCGCCCGCGAGATGGATCAGCATTTTAGAGACGCACCACCTGAGTCCAATATTCCAGTTCTTATGGCGCTGCTCGGTATTTGGTACCGCAATGGCTTCAATTTTCAAACACTGGCGGTTCTCCCGTATGAGCAACGATTACATCGATTCCCGGCATACCTCCAGCAGATGGAAATGGAATCGAACGGGAAGCGCGTTGACCGCAATGGCCAGGCGGTATCGTACGAAACCTGCCCCGTGATTTGGGGTGAGCCTGGAACCAACGGTCAACACGCGTTTTTCCAGTTACTCCATCAGGGAACACTCATTTGTCCGGTCGATTTTATTATGAGCGCTAACCCAGTAAATACTGATGTTGAATCGCACACGTTATTGAACGCGAACTGTCTTGCCCAGTCTGAATCACTAGCATTTGGAAAGGGATTTGATGAGGTCTACCGAGATATGGTGGATCGGGGCTTGGCCATATCAGACGCGAAACGATTGGCAGCACATCGGACGTTTCCAGGTAATCGCCCAAGTTCGACGATAATGATGCGACAATTAACGCCCGAGTCACTCGGCGCACTGATTGCCGCGTACGAGCACAAGGTATTCACGCAAGGCGTTATTTGGAACGTCAACTCTTATGATCAATGGGGTGTCGAACTCGGGAAGGAGCAGTGTAGTGCCCTTCGTCCAGCCTTCGAGTCTGGCGAGGCAAGCGAGTTTTCATCATCAACGCAAGAGACATTACGATGGCTTCTACAAAACAGATATTGACCGCGGATGAAATCAGTCGCGTGATAGAAATGGCCTGGGAAGACCGCACTCCATTTGAGGCTATTGAAGCATCGTTTGGTTTGACGGAATCGGATGTCATTGAGTTGATGCGTCGTGAGATGAGGCGTTCGAGCTTTAAGATGTGGCGCGAACGTGTCACTGGTCGGAAGACGAAGCATGTTGCGAGACGTGGGCATAGCTTTGGTCGCCATGTGTGCCCATCGCAACGGACCAGGTAAAATAAAAAGTTATAAGTATTTAAAAACTAATTCTTTTGAGATCTAACGAATTACGATTAACATTCGGATATTGTTTTGAGGGAATTTCTGCATGAACGCATGGAAAACTTTTTTGGGGACAGCAGCAGTCGTTTTCGCTGTCACATCAAACGCAGCCACACTCGCACCCGTAATCGATAGTTTTACACTGACCGACTTACTCGAAAATAATCAAGCCAAAGTCCTTGAGATTCGTGGTGACGAGAAGGCCTATCTGAACGAGCATATTCCCGGGTCGGTGTACATTTCTTATGGCGAGTTTCGAGGTCCAAACGAAAATCCAGGAAAATTACCTCAACTGACGGAGCTGGCTAAAGTTCTCGGTTCACGCGGCATCGATGTCAAGGATTCGGTGATTATTGTTCATGATGGCGTTACGACCACAGACTTCGGTGCCGCGGCTCGAGTCTACTGGACACTGAAAAGTGTTGGATTTGACTCGCTCGCTATACTGAACGGTGGGTTTAGGGCCTATAAAAAGGATGGGTTTGAGCTTGCGTCGGGGAATACAAAAGTCTCTCAGGTTTTCCCACAGCTCGAGTTCAACCCGACATGGTACGCCGACACCGCGGAAGTAGAAAAGCATGTGTCAGGGCAGGGCAGCGCACGCCTTCTTGATGCGCGTCTCGACGAATTTTATGCCGGCAACGCATGGCACGACGCGGCCGCGCGTCCTGGGATTCTCCCGGGGGCTGATCAGTACTCGTTTGAGGAGTTTTTCGACAAGAATACACCACTCTTGAAGCATGCCGACGAAGTACAAGCGATTGTTTTGGCCAGTGACCTGAATCAACCTGGGACGATTTCTTACTGCAACACAGGCCATTGGGCCGCTACAAACTGGTTCGTGTTGAGCGAAGTGGCAAATGTAGACGACGTGAAGCTGTATGCCGAGTCGATGGTTGAATGGTCCGCGTTAAACAAACCAATGGAAAACGTACCGACATCTGTACAGTTCGCCATTTTGAAGACAAAGAAATGGTTTAACGGGTTGGTGAATTAACCTTTGGTACTGAAAACTTTTGGCGTTTCCTCAATCCTCCTAGCGCTCGCTATTTCAGCGGGCGTTCGTTTTTCTTTACTGCTGGGGCTTGGTCTTTTGATCGGTTTCTGTCTCGAACGATTTGGGTTTGGTTTCGCGGGCCCTTGGCGGCGGCTTATCCGAGACCGAAACGCCCAGGGTTTCATGGCGCAGCTCGTCGCGATCGGGCTGACCGCTGTCGCAATTCAGCCGATTATTGCGTACGCACCCGGCACTCTCATAGGTGCAATAGCTCCGGTATCTTTCAGTATGGTTTGCGCGGCATTCGTATTTGGCCTGTCCATGCAGATGATCCTTGGATGCGGATCCGGGACACTTGTGAATGCGGGCTCGGGTAATCTGATTGCGATCGCAGCGTTACCGCTATTTTGCGTCGGAAGCTTTCTCGGTACGCTTCTTGTGCCGTTTGCTATCGAGGCAACCCCACACGTGCCAATCAGTCTGACCGAGACCTTTGGAGTAAGCGGGGGAGTGGCCCTTACTCTACTGGGATTGATTGGGCTCGGGATGATAGCCGCACGCTACAGCACGGGCGCTTTGTGGAATAAAAAATTGTTGGTCGCCGGATCAATCCTCGCAGGGCTGGCTGTGTTACACGTGCTAGTTGCTGGTCAGCCTTGGGGTGTCGTTTTTGGATTGGGTCTTTGGGTGGCGAAGGGTGCTCAGGGACTTGGTTGGGATCCGGCGACGGCTCAATTTTGGACACATCCAATCAGTGCGGGCGCCCTGAACTCATCAATCCTTACCGATACAACCTCACTGACGAGCCTTGGTCTGATCGCTGGTGCCGGGCTTGCTGCTTGGAAAGATTCGAGTACTCAACCATTTAGGCAACCAGTCGCGGCTTGGTATTTTGTTATCGCTGCGCTGTGTGGTCTGCTGCTGGGGATCTCTTCGCGGGTTGCTTTTGGGTGTAATGTCGGAGCGTTGTTTAGTGGTATCGCATCAGGATCGCTGCACGGCTGGTTCTGGTTAGTCGCTGGTTTTGCCGGGAGCATCGTTGGCGTCAGACTGCGTGACCAGTTATGGCTCCGAGCGAATGGGGGCGTATCGTGAGTCGTCGTGTAGGGATTGTGATTTCGCTCGTCTTTACGCTAACGGTTGTCGGGCTTGATTGGTCTCTCGGTAGCGCCCCAGATCCGTATCGTGCACCTGACCCGATGGCGCTTGGTTCAAAGTCTGGTGCATCTGGTGCAATCTGCACATTCGCCCCAGGAGCCGAACAGTGACCGAGACCACCATTGAGTCGAGCTTCGGACTCATCAGGCTTATATTCAAAAACCGCGACCTTGTTCGAGTCGAGCAAGCCGTTTCAAGAGCAGAGAGTGGGCGAATCCCTGACGAGGTAATAACACCAGTGATCGACTGTATCGAGGGCCGATGTGATGGTATGGGTATTCCTGTAAAACTTGAGGGCTCAGAGTTCCAAATAAAAGTCTGGGAAGCGTTACGAGGTGTGCCACCCGGTCAAGTCATTAGCTATTCAGAACTCGCCAAACGTGCGGGGAACATTCGCGCGACGCGCGCGGCCGCATCCGCGTGTGGACAGAATCCATGCGCAATCGTCGTCCCATGCCACCGAATCGTGCGTCGTGATCGTGGTTTGGGTGGATTCTTTTGGGGGCTCGACGTCAAGCGCACGTTATTGGAGCGTGAGGGCGTCAAAATTAGCCACGACAACTATATCCTCTAGCCCCGTTCTGGTCACGTACTCTAAGATATAGCCGACAGATTTCGTTCTTTACAGGTTACCGTGGCACCTGTCGGGTATCGTTAAACCGCCAACAATATAAAGCGAAATAGGAACGATACGGCGCGGCTGTGTTGATAAAATGAACACGCTCGGTGTCAGCATCT
>JBMZTF010000119.1:0-4073 GCA_049623565.1 Litorivicinaceae bacterium | reverse complement strand
TTCAGGGTATCAATCTCTTCAACATCTGCACGCCCAAAACTGACTCTAAGCGCCTTATCACGAATGAGCGGAATCAGCGCTTCGCGCTTCTTTGCTGATAGCTTCTTGGAATCATCTAGTCCAGCGATACCATGGTCATCGGGCCATAGAACCGCACAGGTCACGACAGGCCCTGCAAGTGGACCGCGCCCGACCTCATCGACACCAACCATCAAGCTCATGACAAATGTTCCACAATCATCTGTGACGCGCGATCAGTTACATCGACGGCAAGCGAGTCGTGGATCTTCCGAGCCTCAGTTAAAAACTGATCGGATGGCCCCTCTTTCAGCAGCGGAGTCATGGCACTAACAATCGAATCCACAGATGCGCCACGCTGAATCAATTCTGGAATCAGGGTCTGGTTTGCTAGGACGTTGGGTAATGTGACATATTCTGTGTCTAATCTACCTTTGATCATCCGATAGCTCCATGGGTTTATTTGATAGGCTGCCACTGCAGGACGTCCTGTTAAAACCGCCTCAAGAGCTGCAGTTCCGGATGCGAGTAATACGGCCGTTGACGCGGCTATCACCTGACGTGATTCACCATACACCAAACGAACCAAACGCGGACCAATCATCGACTGAATGAGCTGATACAAGTCATGTGTAGCAGCTGGAATAATACCCACCAAATCAGGCATATCAGCAACTAGTCTATCGAATGCATCTAAAAACAAGGGCAACAGTCTTTTGACTTCGGACTCTCGGCTTCCTGGAAAAATTCCAAGAACCGGGGCTGCTAACGGAAGATCCAGAGTACTCCGAAAGTCAGTTGGATCTGGATTAAAATCTATTTGAGCTGCCAATGGATGACCAACGAACTCACACCGAAGTCCTGTACCGTCATACAATGCGGGTTCAAATGGAAACATACACAACAAAATATCTAGTTTTTCAGCTATTTGGGGAATTCGGCTTCTGCGCCATGCCCAAACTGATGGACTTACTACATGTATTGCCGGAATACCCAAGGACTTCGCGTGCGCGCAGAGTGCTAGATTAAAATCCGGCGAATCACAGGTAATAACTGCTCTAGGATACGCTGCGCTCAAATAATTTTTCATCTGGCGACGAATCCACAATAACTCAGGGAGCCGGGGTATTACTTCTACAATCCCCATGACCGACAAACGATCCATCGGAAATAGCGGATAGGTGCCAGCCTCAACCATACTAGGGCCCGCGATACCGCTAAAAAAAACAGGCTCAAGCTCAGATACTCGAGAGAGAATAGGAGCAAGGATCTGGTCGCCGGAAACTTCTCCTGCTGCCACACAGATCTGCATTAACGAACGATGCCTCGCTGTGAAGATTTCAGGCTATCTAAAAAGGCATCCACTTCGGCACAGCCCGCATTATCTTGATCTAGCTCAGTGATAGCTTGGTCTAGAGTCAGCCCACGACGATAAACGGTCTTATAGGCTTCCCTGAGACGGTTAATCACATCACTATCAACACCACGACGACGCATGCCCTCAATATTCATACCATGCGCCTCTGCCCGATTCCCCGAACACGTAACAAATGCCGGGATATCCTGTAAAACAACAGTCCCGGCCGCAGTCATTGCAAATTGCCCGATACGACAAAACTGGTGAACAAGAGTCCCACCGCCGAGAATCGCCCCATTACCAATATGAACATGGCCAGCGATCGCCGTATTATTAGCCATGATGATGTCATCACCCACCACGCAGTCGTGCGCCACGTGCACATAACACATAAACAGATTATTGGAGCCAATGTGAGTGATACCACGATCTTGAAAGGTTCCACGATGCAGCGTCACACCCTCACGGATGATATTGTCATCACCGATCACTAATTCAGTGCGCTCGCCTTTATATTTTTTGTCCTGGCAATCCTCGCCCACGGAAGCGAATTGAAAAATTCGGTTACGCATACCAACGGTCGTCGGACCCTTCAGAATCGCATGCGGTCCAACCACAGTGCCTGCACCGATTTTGACCTCGGGTCCAATTATGGCAAACGGACCAACTTGAACGTCTTCAGCAAGTTCTGCTTTAGAGTCAACGAGCGCCTGTGGGTGAATCGTGGTCAAACTGTCCTATCCGCACACATAATAGTGGCTGTACAGACAGTCTCTCCGTCCACACTTGCGCGACAGCCAAACTTCCAGACACCCGCGCGGACACGCAATACTTCTGCCTCTAAGACAAGCTGGTCACCTGGCACAACCTGACGCTTAAACCGAACATCATCACAACCCACAAACAAGTAAATTGAACCCTCAGCCGGCTTTTTATCCATGGTCTTAAACCCGAGTACACCGGCCGCTTGCGCTAAGGCCTCAATGATCAAGACACCTGGCATTACTGGATGATCGGGAAAGTGACCATTAAAAAAGCCCTCGTTACACGTGACGTTTTTCAACGCCTTGACTCGTTTTTCGAGCTCAAGCTCAACCACACGATCCACCAGCAAAAATGGATAACGATGCGGTAAGTATTCACGGATTTCCTTGATGTCCAACATTAAGAATCCTTAGTCTTCACATCCAGTTGCTTTTCAAGCGCCTTTATCCGACGCGCCATCGCGTCCAACTGCCTAAACCGAACCGCGCTCTTACGCCAATCCTCAGCCTTCATGACACCCCCAGCACCACCTAAGTACACCCCAGGCACGGTGATCGACTTTGTCACCAAGGCATTCGAGCCTATGTGTACCTTATCACAGACAGAAAGATGTCCTGTAAAACCTGTCATGCCTCCCACAGTCACGTCACTACCAATCACAGTCCCTCCAGCAAGAGCGACGTAACCTGCCATCGCAGTTCTCATACCGATCCTACAACCGTGCGCGATATGCACCTGATTATCCAGCTTGACGCCATCCTCAATCAGCGTGTCATCTAGCGCCCCACGATCAATGGTACAACTAGCTCCAATTTCAACATCATTACCAATGACAACCCCACCAAGTTGCCGAATTTTGACCCACCCCTCCGAGGATTTTGCGAAACCAAATCCGTCATAGCCGATCACTGTCGACGCGCCGACAAGGCAATCGAGACCGATAAATGTCTTTGGATAGACCGTGACATTTGGCCCGATTACCGAGCCTGCGCCAATCACAACATTCCTGCCAATGACGGCACTCGGTCCGATCGATACATCATCCGCAATGACCGCGGTGTCATCGATCACCGCAGTCGGGTGAATCCCTTGGGCAAATGGGATTCCTTTTGCGTCAAACAAAACAGAAAGCTCAGCATATGTTCGATAAGGGTCGGTCGAAATCAACCCACGATCAATATCCCCGGCGACTGAAGGAGATACGACAACTGCGCCTGCTTGCGAATTCTGAAGTTCAGAACGCCGTCTATCGTTAGAGAGAAAGCTCAAACTGGTTGATGTAGCGCGAGCTAACGACGCCAACTCGGAAACTTCAAATGATCCATCACCCACCAACTCAGTCGCTGTGAACCGAGCGAGCTCAGCTAGTGTGTACACCATTAAAAAACGGAACCAATCGAGAATTGGAAGCCTTCGGTTTCATCACCAGACTCGCTATTCAATGCTGATGCGTAAGTGAATGATAGTGGGCCGACTGGTGTCATCCATGCGACCGCTAGACCCGCTGAATAGCGTAAATCGTCGAGCTTCGTACTGTCCGCATAGACTTGACCTGCATCGCTAAATAATGACAAACGAGCCTGATCAGTTTCTTTGACACCGGGCATTGGAAACTGTAATGCCGCTGTAGCGGTGATCAGAACATTTCCACCAACCTGTTCACTGTTATCGTCCACGGGACCCAAACTATTGTACGCGTAACCCCTAACGGTCCGGATACCGCCGGCGAAAAAATTTTTCAAAAACGGCAATCCATCGGAGTTACCAAGCCCGTCACCGTAACCGACGCGAGTCTTAAATTTCAGGCTCACATCCTCCTGCGCGATCACCGGAATGTAAGTCTCACCAAGGTACCTTGCGGTGTAATACTCAAGATCTGATCCAGGAATAGATAGATCCAAACTGAGACGGTGGCGTGTCCCTACACTAGGCA
>JBMZTF010000118.1:0-4077 GCA_049623565.1 Litorivicinaceae bacterium | reverse complement strand
TCCTCCCTATATATATCGCCCTTGGTATCGCTATGGACAGTATTCTGGCCGCCCTCAATGTCTACCACTTCGCTAGCGACGCTTGGCCGATTCCGCTTTGGCTCATGGGGCTTTGGCTCATTTTCCCTACAACTCTAGGGCATGGGCTACGGTGGTGCTGGTCGGGGAAGCCGTGGGTCCTGGCAGCGAGCGCAACCGGAGCAGCTCTGACTTATATAGGCGGGGCCCGCCTAAGCGACTTGGTGTTTCCGCTTGGTGAATTATCGAGCGTCGTCATACTCAGTGGGTGCTGGATACTATACTTCGGTCTAGTGCGGGTCATGTCTTCAGAGAAATCTTGAACAACGCGTGCGGTGGCCGGCGGTCGAAGTCGGCATCAATACTTCCGTGGGTAATGTCTTTCACCAGGTAGGACTGTTGGACGAGAGAGTCAAGCGAGAATCCCCTGAAATTGTTTGAGAAATATATAACGCCACCAGGCGCAAGCCAGTCCATGCATGACCCGATCAGGGCTCCATGGTCTCTTTGTATATCAAGTGTCCGCTCTGTGCTCTTGGTATTCGAGAAGGTCGGTGGGTCGAGTATTATCACGTCAAACTCCGGCCGAGGCTCGGTCTGCAGCCACTCCAGGACATTCGCCCTGACAAATTTGTAGTGTTTTGGGCTCAGACCGTTCTTCTCAAAATTACGATGCGCCCAAGTGAGGTAAGTTTTGGACATATCTACGCTTACTACCGATCGCGCGAAGCCCTTCGCGGCAGCAACACTCAGCGCACCGGTGTAACAGAACAAATTCAGAACGCGTTGGCCCCTACATGATTCAAGAAGTAGGCGTCGCAATGGTCGATGATCAAGGAACAGACCGACGTCATTATAGGTTGTAAGATTTACCTCGAACCGCATTCCATTCTCATGGACATCAATACAGAGCGGCTCTGCCCGCTTTTCGTACTGCAAGCTCCCAGACTGCTTAAAGCGCTCCTTATAAATCGCGTGCTTAAGCGGGATACCGAGATATTTCGGTACCCACTGACGAATTAACTGACGACGATGGTTCGCCCTTTTCTGATCGACTGTCTTGGGTGGTCGATATTCCTGGATATGCAGATAGTCAGCGAACTGGTCAATCACCACATTAAACTCGGGCAGGTCTGAGTCATAGATTCTAAAGCAATTTATCTCGTTATTTTTTAATAATTTAGATCTCAATTTTAGATTTTTTGAGAGGCGATTTAATAGTGCTTGTATTTCCTTTGGCGGTTCCTTATCTCCTGTGCTCTCAAGATCCTCGCCCCTTAGGCCCAGCTTGTACTTGGCGATATTCAGCCTAAGTCCACCGGCCTGCATTTCCCATCTCTTATCCGAGCGAAGACCGAGCGCCTGCATCAGATCTCTGTCTGAGGTCACCACACCAAGGTAGGCGTTCTTGAAGTCTCTACAGCGGTCCCCTAAAAGCCGGTACAGGCCTACTAGGTCCTCGGTTCTCCCGAGCCGAGTTCCATAGGGAGGGTTTGCTAAGATCCAGACGTCGCCTGCATCAGAGGCCCCGATGCCCTCTTGAGATAAGTCCGCAATCTCAGCGATTTCAACAGATATCCGATCTGAAAGCCCTGCACGCTCGATGTTCGAACGCGCCCGAGCGACTGCCTCAGGGTCGATATCAAAACCCAGAAAACGGGTCGGAACTTGTGTCTCTCCCGCGCGCTCTGTCGCAATCAGGTCGGTCCAAGAAATTGTATCCAGGCCGATCCAGCGTGATAGCTCATTTGATGACCGTTGACGTTGCGGCGCGATCTGACTCAGGCGCATGCAAGCCTCGATAAGAATGGTTCCTGAGCCACAGCAGGGGTCGATTACCATCGAGGGTTTGGCATCGTCAATTTTCAGGCGCGCTAACATAACCTGTGCAAGTGTTTCTCGTAATGGGGCCTCCCCTCCTTCTATCCTGTACCCACGCTGATTAAGAGGCGCCCTGTTCAGATTGACACCTATATCCACCCGGCCACGACCAAAGCGAACCGCGATACGGACAGACGGATCTTCCGAGTCATATTCAGGACGTGGCCGCCTTGCTATCGCTGACTGATCACGAATCGCGTCCATCACCAACTGCCCTGCGAACCTCGTATCCTTCAACCAACCGACCTTACCAGCCACGTCCACACGAACGCTTGCCCCTGGATGAAGCAGGTCGTTCCAGCCAATCGCCTGCGCCACCTTGCGGAACTGATCGGCTGTAGATGCCTCATCGCGTGATAGTAACCAGACAACGCGATCACCTACCCGTGTCGTCAAGAGCGTCCGATAGGCATCGCGAAGTGTGCCCTCCACGGTGACCCAACCGAGCTGCCGCCCCCTCACTTTGAGGCCTAATGCCTGGATCTCGTCCGCAACCAAGTCATCCGTCGCGAGAAGAGTTCCAATAGCGAAAATACCTGTGCTATGTTCTGTTATGCGGCTCATTGGTAACCGCAAGTGACAACCAACGATGAGGGGTCGGATTTAGACGCCGACTCCAAGGAGATCACACTCAATGAGAACGAAAAAACGTAGCTTAAACGACCGTTACTACAACCGTGGCTATCGTGCAGGAATTGACGGGAAATCGAGAGAGATGTGCCCGGCAATTTCTGGTGTAGCCCGCGATGTCTGGCTCTCAGGCTGGCGGGATGGTCGAGCAGCTTCCTGGGATGGCCTGACCGGGGTATCTGGGATTCACTGTGACCCACAAATCGCTTCTTAGAGATGGAGTTCACCACGTCCCCTATGGGGACGTGGTAGAAGAGTACTAACCACATCGCGTCATCCGGATTGCATCTCTTACTAACCCAGGCCCTCGATAAATCAATCCCGTGTACAGCTGAACAAGCTTAGCGCCAAGTTCTATACGCCTTTTCGCGTTCTCTCCAGACATCACTCCGCCAACAGAAATAACGGGTAACGTGGCTTCGAGTACGTTCAGCGCAAACTTCAGGCAGTGCTCTGATTTAGAAGTCAAAGGGGCTCCCGATAAGCCACCGATCTCATTCCGATATCGACTCGTCAATTTGGCGCGATCAAGGGTCGTATTTGTCAGGATAACAGCGTCTGCTTTGGTTCGTTTTAGCGCCTCAAGGACCTTAAGGAAATCCTGATCTGCAAAGTCGGGTGCAAGCTTCACAAACACAGGCACATACCCGCCCCTCCGATTTTTGAGATCAGCGCGTACCTCCAACACCGGAGATATAACATCTAAAATTTTTTCAGCCTGAGCAAGATCGCGAAGGCCGGGGGTATTGGGACTCGAGACATTGATAGTGATGTAATCGCAAACACAAGCAGCTTTCTGTATGCAGGCAACATAATCAGAGTGGGCGATCTGGTTTGGGGTGTCTTTGTTCTTACCGATGTTTACGCCAATGATTCCTCGATACGGATGCCCCTGTAGTTGCTCTACCATGGCATCAATACCAAGATTATTAAAACCAAATCGATTGATCAGACCGCTGTCTTCCTGAAGCCGAAACACTCGAGGCCTGGGGTTACCAGGTTGAGGACGAGGTGTTACCGTCCCGACTTCGATGTGCCCAAATCCCAGCCGAGAAAAGCCCGAGACTGCCTCTCCATTCTTATCAAGGCCCGCCGCCAGCCCAATCGGGTTGTTAAACTTTAGCCCAGCTATCTCGCAATACTGACCCTTCACGGGACATGAGTGGCCCAAATATCGACCGAGCGCCTTAACGGACCGAATGGTCAGGTCATGTGCCGATTCAGGATCGATCTGAAATAACACAGGCTTGATTAGCGAATACACGACATCTCCATCGTCGACTGCGGCGAAGTTTACAGAACCTCACGCATTAGGGCCACGATTCAACGAGAGGTAACCTTAGTGATAATTTGTACTAAACGTGATAGCTCAAACCATGGAGTTAAGCAGACAGGATTTCATTGGCAGCCGCGATTAGTCCACTGACTTACTGATGATTTCGTACAAATCTTTCGACAGCTCTTTCGCCACCATACGCTGTAACTCTGACTTCATCACTTCTTGGAAGCTGGACTCAAGGCGCCCCCATTGACACAACGGCATTACTA
>JBMZTF010000117.1:0-4114 GCA_049623565.1 Litorivicinaceae bacterium | reverse complement strand
ATCTCGGGGATGGTTCGATTTTGAAGCCGAGACAGCCACATTTTCGCTTCCCGAGATCTTTCCGCAGCCATGGGCGGGGCAGGCGCTGTCAGGGACATTGGTGTTTGATCGCACGGATGATGGCTTACTGCTGAAGGGTCAGAGCCTACGAGTGATGAGTGATGTGCAAGATGTTCGTGGAACATTGCTATTGGATTTACCCAGAGAGACAGAACAACTCATACAACTTGAACTGACTGTGAATGCATCAAAAGATGCTGTAGCTGATTTGTTACCGCGTGCTTTAGACGCCGAAGTGAGTGATTTTCTGACACGTGCTATTGAGGACGTCGAGGTACGTCAAGGCCGGATCTCGTATTCGGGTCCATTGGACACTGATGTTGATCGTTCACGCCGGGAGCTTAGCATGCGTTTTCCGATGACTTCATACCGCTTCAAGCCGTTAAAGGCCTGGCCCACATTTGTTGGCACACAAGGGGTCGTTGATTTTGTGAGTAAGCGCGCTCGAGTTGAATTCATTGGTCCTGATTTTGGTGGTCTGAATGTCAATCGTGTTGTCGCAGTACAGGATCGCGAGGATGAACGTCGAATTCACATTACTGGCCAGGTATCGGGTGAAGCTACCGATGTGCTCGCCATATTGGATGAGGCTCAGATCAAACCCGACACGTTGGGCTCTGAGGTGATCCTCGATGGAAGGCTTCGCGGTGATGTGAGCTTAACAGTGCCCATCGGCGAGCGTCCTGAAGGCCAAGTGGTCATCGAGGCCGATGACTTGACAGTTGCACTCTCGGAACTGAGCGAGCCGTTCACTCAAGTCAATGGTCGAGCGACGTATCGTTTAGATGATGGTTTATACACAGAGCGCTTAAGTGGCAACTTACTGGGGGATCCTGTCGAAGCCACGGTCACCGTATCCGGTGGTAAGACTGACTTTGTCGGCCAGGCTCGCTTAAAGACAAGCAATCTGTCGGATCTGATTTCCCTCGGGTTTGACGAAAGTCAGCTATTTGGAGAGGCCGAATGGTCGATTCGTGGTCGTGGTAATGATCAAGGCTTCCAATTATCACTCGAGACAGACGGGCAGGGTTTGGGGAGTCGTTTACCGCCTCCTTTGTTCAAAGAGACAGATCAAGTTGGTGACATTCAAGTCAGCCTCACCAGCTCACCTGAACTGAAGAGTTTCAATGCCAGGTTCTTTGATGCGACTGAAATCCGTGGCGATCTTGGAACAAACCCGTTAGTACTCGAAATTATCACGCCTGAGGTTGGGATCATTGATTGGGCGACTGTCCCTGCGCGCGATGGAGGCGGTCCAAATTTGTCGATATTGTTGAAGACAGAGCGGTTAGTCCTCGGCGATACGCCGTTGCAGGTTGATGAGACGGCAATCATCTTGAAACCTAATGAATTTGATGTGTCTTTTGATGGTTCGGAGATGTCCGGACGTGTGTGGCGGATCGGCAAAGGGTCGTTATTCATTGATCTGACCCATCTGGTGTTACCGGAAGGTGGTGATCTGCTGGATCCACCAGATGACGATCCGCTGTCTGACTATGATCCGGGACAACTGCCTTCCGCCAACATACAGGTGAATCAATTGAAGCGCGGTGAGACAGATTATCAAGACATGAATATCGTCTTGGTGTCCGGTGACTCGCGATTGGATGCGACAACGCTCGAATTCACCCGTGATGGTCAGAAATACCAAGGCGAGTTGGCGTGGGTTTTCGAAAACGGACGGGCAAAAAGCGCTTTGTTACTTCGGGCACAAGGAGCTGACCTTGGACACATTCTCCGTGTGAACGAAGACGAGCCCCTGCTTGAAGCGGCTTCCGGACGATTTGTCTCGAACCTCACCTGGGAGGGATCACCATTGGGTTTCTCTGTGCTCACCAGTGAAGGTCTGGTGGAACTGTCACTCGAAGATGGACGCTTTGTCGATCTCGGTAATTCAGCTGAAGTCCTTCGGCTGTTTGGCATTTTGAATATTGAAACCATTACCCGTCGCTTGCGTCTTGATGTTCTTGATTTAGTTCAACCGGGTGTTGCGTTTGACCGTGTCAGTGCAAAGGCAAAAATCCTCGATGGTTCTTTACGATTTGAGCCTGAGTTCGAAATGACGGGGCCGTCCTCGAGTTTTAGGATGACAGGAACTGCTGATCTAGTGAATCGACAGCTGAATCAAAAGCTCGAGGTCGATATTCCCCTGACAAATAACCTGCCGTTGGCCTCCATACTTTTAGGTGCTCCGCAGGTGGGTGGAGCGATTTATCTGGTCGAGAAAGCATTGGGAACGAAGATTATTAAAGTGGGTAAAACCAATTATAGGATTGAAGGATCCTTTGATGATCCCCAAGTCGTGTTGATATCGCCGTTTTCGAAAAAAAAGGATAATGTTAATGCCGAAACTCCTGCAAACCGTCAGTGAATCAATCCTAGGACTAGGGGATTTGGCTATTGGTGATCTTGATTCTTTAGTAGGCGAGTTGTCTGTGGGTGATATTGACTTTGCAGATCTGTTCTTTGAACGCGCTGAAGCTGAAACTTATTCACTTGAAGATGGGGAGGTGAAAGACGCGAGTTACCATCGCGATGCGGGTGTTGGAGTGAGGGCTTGTGCAGGCGAGAAGCAAGGTTTTGCATACAGTTCAGAGATTACAGCAGCACGTATTCGTGAAGCGCGTGATGTTGCGATAGCGATTCAAGACGGTCGTCAGTCGCGAGGTGGGGTTAATCTTGATCAGGTGTCGACGCCAAACCTTTATGTGTCAAAAAATCCAATCCCTGAAAAAAGCGCGACGGATAAAATTACATTTCTATTGGATATTGATGCCAAAGCAAGAGCAAAAAGCTCACTCGTACAACAGGTTCAGGCGACACTCTCGATCTCGTATCGCGAGATTCTTATTGCGGCAACAGACGGCACTCTTGGTGCCGATATTCGTCCACTGGTCCGTCTGTCTGTTGCCGTCTTAGCTGCGAAAGATGGACGCAGAGAGCGCGGAAGCGCTGGTCTTGGTGGTCGCTATGATTTAGATCGTCTGCTGACCGTCGAACATGCAGATCGGTTAGTCTCCGAAGCGGTGGACCAAGCGCTTGTGAATTTGGACTCGGTTGACTGTCCTGCAGGCGAGATGCCGGTCGTCCTCGCATCAGGTTGGCCGGGTGTCTTACTCCACGAAGCCGTCGGTCACGGATTAGAGGGTGATTTTAATCGGAAAGGGTCGAGCTTTTACTCAGGTAAGGTCGGTCAACAAGTCGCATCAAAGGGCGTCACAGTGGTCGATGATGGAACGATGTCCGATCGTCGTGGGTCACTGAATATCGATGACGAGGGACATGTGAGCCAGCGTAACGTGCTGATCGAAGACGGTATTTTGGTGGGCTACATGCAAGATAAGCTGAATGCGCGTCTGATGAATGTGGCACCCACGGGAAATGGTCGTCGTGAGAGTTATGCGCATCTACCCATGCCGCGGATGACCAATACGTTCATGGAGCCCGGTGATGCAACGCAGGAGGATATGATCAAATCTGTCGATCGTGGAATTTTCGCAGTGAATTTTGGTGGCGGTCAGGTTGATATCACTTCCGGGCAATTCGTGTTTGCAGCCAGCGAGGCCTATCTGATTGAGAACGGAAAAGTAACCGCACCTGTGAAAGGTGCGACCTTAATTGGACATGGCCCGCAAGTAATGTCAGCAATCTCAATGATTGGTGATGATCTCGCGCTCGATCCAGGGATCGGTGTGTGCGGTAAAAATGGCCAGAGCGTTCCTGTCGGGGTCGGTCAGCCGAGTCTCAAGATCGATCGTCTGACGGTCGGCGGAACGGCTTAATGGGCGATCGCGTCATAGAGCGCGCGATACAGACTACGTGCCTCACCTTTGTCTTTGTTCAGTTCTCGTGCCTTTTTGGCTGCGCGAATCAACTGGTTCAGTCGTTGCGCATCGGTGACGAACTCATTCAGAAAATCGGTTGCTTGTTTCGGATCATCCAGCAAGCGGTCACGCCAATGTTCGGCTTGATGATGCTGACGCTTCTCTTCGTTGGCAGTTGTTTTCATTGCGTCCAACTGCGATTGAAGCGAGTCAGACTCGATCCCGCGAAT
>JBMZTF010000116.1:0-4138 GCA_049623565.1 Litorivicinaceae bacterium | reverse complement strand
TCGGCCTTTACATCGAAGCAGGTCGAGGTACTAGTGACTGGTAATACGGCGGCCGCCTCTTTGACAGCCAAGGACCCATCGCTCGATCTTGAGCGTAAGTTGATCGTCAAAGATAGCCCGTGCTTCATTGGCGTGAAAAAGGGTAACGAGGACTTACTTCGTTGGGTGAATGTATTTATTCTCCACAAGAAGTTGGGCGGAGATCTCAATAAAATCTCCCAGAAGTGGTTAGGGCAGGACCTCCCGCCACTCCCGTCTCTATAATCGGGTGGTGCGTGAGGGACCGATGTCTCTCACGCGCTGGTCTCACATATTAAGGAAGATAGTTTGCCGATTGTTTCAATGAAGGCCGTGCAAAAGTGGTACGGGAATTATCACGCGCTGAAGGACTTAGACTTTTCTGTCGAACAAGGAGAGCGTGTCGTTATTTGTGGGCCCTCCGGGTCGGGAAAGTCGACGCTGATCCGTTGTATCAATGGTCTTGAAACATGTGACGCCGGAACAATCGTGGTGAATGGTATCGAGCTGACCCAACGCGCGGAAAGTGTCGCCAAGATACGGTCAGTGGTGGGGATGGTGTTCCAGCAGTTTAATTTATTTCCGCACCTCTCGGCATTGGAAAACTGTACGCTGGCGTTGACTGAGGAGCTGGGTCTTACTCAGGCGCAGGCAACTGAAAAGGCGATGCAGTACCTCAGCAGGGTCCGGATAGCAGACCAGGCCGCTAAGCGACCAGCCCAGTTATCGGGAGGCCAACAGCAACGTGTAGCTATCGCTAGGGCCCTGTGCTTGGAACCAGAGTTAATGCTGTTCGACGAGCCTACCTCTGCGCTCGACCCGGAAATGATCTCAGAGGTTTTGGAGACGATGGTAAGTCTCGCCGAAGACGGTATGAGTATGATTTGCGTGACCCACGAGCTTGGTTTCGCCCGGGAGGTTGCTCATCGAATTATTTTTATGGACGAGGGGGCGTTGGTGGAGGACAGGGACCCAGTCGGGTTTTTTGAGCGCCCTGATAATGCTCGCACCAAGAAGTTCCTAAGCAAGATACTCCGCTAATTAGCAGGTTTAAAAACATATCCTGGACCGCTTCGTGAGCTCCGCTAGTTCAGCTAGAAAAGCCTGTTCTCATCGCTATGTTCCCCCAGCCCCTGAGGGCATTTTTTTGGAGATAAGGAAAGTGGTCAGGATACCTTTTCCTTTAATGTCCACCCGCTGTTCTTCTATATCCAGGACGCTCTGGTCCAGCAGGTCCAAGGTCTCTTTTGAGACGTTTATGCTTCCGGGCCGCCCCGAACTTTCCAGCCTTGACGCAAAGTTGACCGAGTCGCCCCAAATATCAAATGAAAATTTGGATTTTCCTATCACCCCAGATACCGCGTTCCCGGAGTTAATCCCGATACGTAGAGCCAGCCTCTGCCCGTCACCAAATCTGTAGTGCTCTACGATACGAAGGAATGCGAAACCAACATTCACGAGCGCCTGTGCGTGGTCCGTTCTCTCGTGTGGGATACCTGTGACCGCCATATAGGAGTCGCCGATGGTTTTGATTTTTTCGATACCTTCGGTGGTACAGACCCCATCGAATTCAGAAAACAGGTTGTTCAATAGGTCCACGACCTCTCTGGCCGAGAGTTTCTCTGAGAGCGGTGTAAAGCCCACGATATCCGCGAACATGATACTGACTTTGGGGTTAGTCAGGGCAATCACTCCATCGCCCTCACGCAGAATATTCGCTAGATCACGCGGGATGATATTGTGTAGTAGTCGCTCCGATTTGATTCGTTCTTCCACAAGGAAATACGAGTACATCGCCATCGGTAACCCGAGTAAAAATAGGGAGCCCGTTATATTCGATATCGCTATAATTTGGACGACCCACAGATCGACCGCCACCAGAGGTGGTATCGTGGGAGCCGTAAAGAACATGATTATATAAAGTACGATGAACGAGACGGCTACCGACCACTTAATCACAGCCCTGATGGGCACCGCGATTAAGAGGATTCCCAGATTCAGATACCAGAGATGGAAGAACCCGTTCCAGCCGATCAGGAAAATAAACGCGGTTGCTGAACCGATACCGCCCAAGCAAGCGAGGAGCACCCCAGACTCCGCGCGTCCGATCGTGTGAAGCAAGAAACCAATACCGACCACCGCACCGAAGGCCAATTCAGAATAGACAATGGGACGCCAATCATCCACCGTGGCGATGAAAAAAAAGTCTCTAGCGATCAGGCCAAACGCACCGGCAACAAATCCCAATTGCATCGCCAAGAACGCGGGTTTCCAACTGTCCGGATAGCTCGCTCTGGGGGTAAAGAAGAACGAGAAAAGAGTGCCAACCCAACCTATAGTTGACGTTTTCACGCTATCACCGATACCCAACCTCTGACCGCGGAACTAAGCAAACCCAGAGCCATCTGCGGAGAGTAAACATTCGATCGTTGAAGGCCCAAACTACTCGCTACCGACCGCGCGATAGCCGGACGATACGCGCTCTTGGACCTTTCCAGCCTGATCGAGGTCAAACTCACTCAAAATGTCGACCGTAGAATACGCACCGCTCGCCAGCACGGCGGCCTTCGCCCCGATTGCTGAGGACGCATCTGGAAGGTCCATGACCGCCACCATGTCATAGACTCCCTGACAGAACATCATGTCTAAAACATTGCCACCGGCCCCCGCGGCGACGATTTCTGCCATCTTCCGTCGCTTGTCGTGGGATGTCGCGTGCATGTTACTCACCGACTCTGCGCTCATGATTCCCAGGAACATAAATTTCATTACAACTCTCCTTCCTCATCAATCTTTTTGAAGGTAATTGGAAAGTCTTACTATTTTGCGCTATTGTTTTTAAACTAGTTTTAATCCAGGAGTGATTATGGGTGATTCGTCGCAATGGGCAACACAGGTTTGTCCAATAGGCCTGGCCTCTGAACTCACGTGTGATAAGTGGATGCCAATCATACTTAGAGATATCGGTCTGCTCGAACGTCGTACATTCAACCAGCTACTCAAGCACAACCTGGAGGGAATCTCCTCGGGCTCTCTCGCAACTAAGTTGAAGCGTCTGGAGCATGTTGGTCTGATTACCTTCGTCTCAGCGAGGGAGCATAAGCAAAAGAAATTGTATTACCTGACAGAGTCAGGGATTGATTTCATGCCAGTGCTATTCGCTATGGCGGGGTGGTCTTCGAGGTGGCATCAACCGAGTGCTAAGTTTGTGGAGGCTCTAAAACCCTACGTACCTGAGCCGGAACCAATCATGCAACGCCTCCTTTTAAAGTTGCGTCAAGCCAATTTGGAGCGAAAAGTAGTAGAACCCATGTCGTGGATGCAACGTGATGTTGAGGCTGCCGGAGCTCCCCTTAGTTAGGAAGCACGCTAATCAGCGACATTGGCTACCATTGGCATCTCTTTGATGTCGTTGTGGTAGAGGTCAGCCATTGGGCCTAGTGTGGCTAATATTGCGGCTGGGCTCTCTGCCTTCCACCAGCAATAGGTAACCATTTCGTCTGGGTTGCCCCAGTTCATTTGGAAGGATGCGCTATCATTTTTCATGTTTTCACGCATGTATTCTAGGGTCAATTGGCTTGACGCCTCAAAGTGCTTCGCGCGGTGATCTTCAGACTTAAATGTGTGTGCGACCATGTAATCTTTCACTGTTATTCTCCAAATATTTCTACGCTTACACTGTCAGGTATCCCATCGGGCCGTAAAGTGATAGACACTATTAAATAAGAACTAGTTTATAATTTAGAGTTAAAGACCCATTCGTTTTTTGATTATTGTTCGAGGGGATTTGTCCTTTGGGAGGATGCAGCGCTAGGAGCGTCGTGGAGTCCCCACTCGATGGGAGCTGTGCCTCGTGCACTGATCTCAGTGGGCGGTACGCATTAAGTCTTCAGTATGGTCAGACCATAGCCCTGCTTGCTCGGCTCGGGATATCTTTCTGTAGTGCCCTTTTTCCGAAGATATCGCGGGTCGAGTATTTTTGATGTCACTTATTTCATGCTGACAATTGTGGACAGTTTTTTGTTCATTTTCTGATTTATTGACCTTCCAGTAACTGGATGGAAACACTCGAGTATTGAGTCGTTTGGGTAGATATCTAGAGCGCAGTAGGACTGGGAAC
>JBMZTF010000115.1:0-4139 GCA_049623565.1 Litorivicinaceae bacterium | reverse complement strand
CCTGCCGGTAAGGCCGGTGTTCAACCAGGCGATGTCATTGTTCGCTTTGACGGAAAAGATGTCGAACGCTCTTCTGATTTACCGCCAATGGTTGGGCTTGTGCGTCCTGGCACAACGGTTCCCGTTGATGTCGTCCGTCAGGGTGACCGACTGACACTAGATGTGACAATCGAACAGCTTCCTGATACAAGTCAAGCGTCTCAGAGCGTAACATCACAGCCGAAGGTGGTTCTGGGGATGACGGTTGATGATGTCCCTGAAACGTTGCGAGCAGAGGCCAATCTGCGAGGCGGAGTATTGGTCAAAGAGGTAGGGGAGGACCCCGCGTTAGGAGCGGGCTTGCGATCGGGAGACGTTATAACGCAGGTAGGTGGTCGCGAGATTTTGGGAGTAGCGGACTTGCAGAATCTTCTAGGTTCATTGCCCTCAGACCGGCCAATTCCAGTACTTGTAGTACGCGGAGGTAAGTCAACGTTTCTCACTTTGCGATTAGGTCGTTAAACTATCGCGTTTTTTTCGCAAGGAGCAATGGAGTCTTGACCGACCCGTCACACATTCGAAACTTCTCTATCATCGCTCACATTGATCACGGTAAATCGACGCTGGCTGACCGATTCATTCAGCGGTGTGGTGGTTTATCAGACCGCGAGATGGCTGCTCAAGTTCTTGATTCAATGGATATTGAGAGGGAACGTGGGATTACTATCAAAGCGCAGAGTGTGACACTGAATTACACCGCTAAAAACGGTGAAATATACGAATTAAACTTCATTGATACGCCGGGTCATGTTGACTTTAGTTACGAAGTTTCGCGGTCGCTGTATGCTTGTGAAGGCGCTCTACTCGTCGTTGATGCTGCGCAAGGTGTAGAAGCACAATCCGTCGCTAATTGCTATACAGCGATCGAGCAGGGTCTCGAGGTCGTTCCGGTTTTAAATAAAATGGACCTTCCTCAGGCCGAGCCAGAGCGGGTGAAAGAAGAGATTGAAGACATCATTGGTATTGATGCATCGGATGCGATTCCTTGCTCTGCGAAAAGCGGGATGGGTATTGATGATTTGCTGGAACAGCTGATTGTGAAGGTCCCGCCACCGTCGGTAGATCGAACGCTGCCTGCTCAGGCTCTGATTATTGATTCGTGGTTTGATAGCTATCTAGGGGTGGTGTCATTGGTGCGTGTGACGCATGGATCTCTGTGGAAAGGACAGAAGATCCGCGTCAAGAGCACTGGTCGCGACTGGCAGGTAGGGGATCTTGGTGTTTTTACACCCAAGAGGCTGTCGCAGGACATGCTGCAGGCAGGTCAAGTCGGATTCATGATTGCGGGCATTAAAGACATCCATGGGGCACCTGTCGGTGACACCCTGGTTGATTCAAAATTTCCGGATACACCTGCGCTACCAGGCTTCCAAAAAGTGAAGCCGCAAGTATATGCGGGGTTGTTCCCCGTCTCAGCAGATGATTTTGAGGATTTTCGAGAGGCTCTAGAAAAACTGACACTTAACGATGCCAGTCTGGTTTACGAACCTGAGACATCGGACGCACTGGGATTTGGTTTCCGCTGTGGCTTCCTTGGAATGCTGCACATGGAAATCATCCAAGAGCGACTCGAGCGTGAGTATGATCTGGATTTGATTACTTCAGCGCCGACCGTTGTGTACGAAGTAATAACCAGTGACGGTCAGACACTTTACGTTGATAATCCATCACGGCTACCAGACGTCAGCTCAATTGAGGAGATGCGCGAGCCGATTGTTTCCTCTACGATCTTGGTCCCGCATGAATACGTGGGATCAGTGATAACTCTATGTGTCGAGAAACGTGGGATTCAGAAAGATCTCAAGTACATGGGTAGCCAGGTTCAAATTGAGTTCGACTTGCCGATGGCAGAAGTCGTGATGGATTTTTTTGACCGGCTTAAATCGGTGACGCGTGGATTTGGATCACTCGATTACAGTTTCGCATATTTCGAACCGTGCCCGCTTGTGCGGCTCGATATCCTAATAAACGGCGAGCGGGTCGATGCCCTCGCGGCGATCGTTCACAAAGATTATTCGCAAGCGAGAGGTCGTGAATTGGCAGACAAATTACGTGAATTAATTCCTCGCCAAATGTTCGATGTGGCGATACAGGCAGCGATAGGGCGTCACGTGATCGCGAGGACAACTGTCAAAGCATTGCGAAAGAACGTTACCGCTAAATGTTATGGAGGGGACGCGACGCGCAAGCGTAAATTATTAGAAAAACAGAAAGCCGGGAAAAAACGAATGAAGCAAGTGGGTCGGGTTGAGATTCCTCAGGACGCATTCTTGGCAGTATTGAAGGTAGATTAATTAATGGATTTCACGCTCATATTAGTCGTCATCGTCCTCGTATCTGGTTTAATTTATGGTCTAGATATTCTCTACTTCAAGAATCGTCGTGGCGACAGCGAACCTGGGATCATCATAGACTACAGTCGCTCGTTTTTTCCTGTTCTCTTTTTTGTACTTCTCTTACGATCATTTCTGTTCGAGCCGTTTCAAATTCCAAGCGGGTCTATGCTGCCGACTCTGAAGATCGGTGATTTTATCTTGGTCAATAAATTTGACTACGGTCTGCGTCTACCTGTGCTTGGCAAGACTGTTTACGAGGTCGGCCAACCAAGCCGTGGTGATGTCATGGTGTTTAAATATCCGGAAGACCCAAACATCAACTTCATCAAGCGTGTTGTCGGTATCCCAGGAGATACAGTGGAGTATCGTAACAAGGTGGTTTATGTCAATGGTGCGATGCAAACATTGACCCGAGTGGTGCCTGACGGATCCCTCGTCGTCCCACCGCTGACTGAGGAGGCGTCAGAGCAATTAGGTGATCGAGAGCACAGGATCTGGCGCCGCATGACCCAAGGGCGTGATTTTCCGCCGATCCAGATCCCTGAAGGACAGTACTTCGTGATGGGCGATAACCGAGATAATTCCAACGACAGTCGTGTTTGGGGCTTTGTTGATGACTCTCTGATTGTTGGCCGTGCATTTGCTGTTTGGATGCATTGGGAGAAACTTCTGTCGGTGCCATCGTTCACTGATGTACGGATTATCCGGTGAGTACCACCAACCTTGACGATTTACAGTCGCGACTTGGCTATCGATTCAAGGACATTGCACATCTGGAATCGGCACTCACGCATAGAAGTATGGGCCCTTCACACAACGAACGTCTTGAATTCTTGGGCGACTCGATTGTGAATTTTGTAATCGCTGAAGCTCTTTTTCGGCGGTATCCAGAGGCACGGGAAGGTAAGCTGACTCGCATGCGTGCGTCCCTTGTGCGTGGACAGTCGTTATCTCAACTCGCAAGGCGCCTCCAACTAGGAGAAACCATTCGACTGGGAAGTGGAGAGCGTAAGAGTGGCGGACGCCGTCGTGATTCAATTTTAGCGGATGCAATGGAAGCCGTGATCGGAGCGATTTTCCTCGACGGCGGCATGGCCGCTTGTCAAAGCTGTATTACCGCATGGCTAGAATCTGAGTTAGCTTCAGTGAACCCTAATCGGGTAGACAAAGATCCGAAGACTACATTGCAGGAGTGGTTACAGCGAGAAAAGAAAAATCTGCCGGTGTATAGAGTACTCGAAGTATTAGGACCTGCTCATCAGCAAACATTTCGGGTACAAGTACACGTCGATGGTTTAGAAGAGGATCCGGTGGGGACCGGTGCCTCGAGACGGGAGGCAGAGCAGGCTGCAGCTGCGGACGCGCTGTCGCAGTTGGGCGCATCATGAGAAGACGGTTTGGATTTGTCGCGATTGTAGGGCGCCCCAATGTAGGTAAATCGACGCTCCTGAATCATATCCTTGGCTTTAAGTTGTCAATCACCTCACGTAAACCACAGACCACGCGCCATCGTATACTTGGAATCTGGACGGAAGACGAGACTCAGATCGCGTTTGTGGATACCCCAGGTATGCACGTTGATCAACCAAAAGCGATGAATCGTGTAATGAATCAAACAGCTGAACAGGCGCTATCCGGTGTTGATTTAGTTGTGATGCTTAGCGATGGCAAGGTTTGGAATGAACTAGATGAACGGGTCTACCAGAAAGTGAAGCGTGCTGGCGCCCCAAAGTACTGGGTCATTAACAAGATCGATCAATTAGA
>JBMZTF010000114.1:0-4149 GCA_049623565.1 Litorivicinaceae bacterium | reverse complement strand
CCACCAATTCCGTCGATATTAAGAGGGTGTCCCGATCCTGTTACTGAGATTAGTATCTTCGATAAATCGTTGAGCTTGTCAGGTAAGTCAGCCCGGTTAAAGAAGGGACCACGTGACGACCCGCCGCGCATCAGCAGAAACGGGATGGCTTTTTGTTGCATGGATTACATTCTCATCAATTTCAGATTCGCCAGATTCAAGTAAGCGGCCAAGGAAGATTCATAAATTCTTGGAGTAGCCCTGGGGGGAAATCTCGGTTTAAGAGCCAGCCCATGAACAACATAAATCCAATCCCACTGACACTGAATACCAGTGACCGGAAGATCGATTCCCGTGCGCGAATTATGAAGAAACACAAAAGAAATATAGCGAGCGCGAGAATAAAACCGATCAATGAGGTCAGGACGAGTAGACCCGCGAACCACCCTAAAGTGCGCCAGAATGGATGCTGGTGTTCACCAATTTCGAGCTCTCTGTCTGCGAAAATCAGATTCTGTTCGGGTTTCAAAATCATGAGCGCTAGAAGTCCCAACAGACACCCGAATGTGAAGGTGGAGACGACGACGGGAAATACTGCATCTACCCAAGCGTAGTCCGGTATTGAGTACATTTCGATCATGAACCAAGCCGTGAAACCTGTGAGGCTTAACAGGAAAAGAAACGGCGCACGTTTTCGTCCTGAAGGGACTGCTCCCTCAGCCTGAATATTTTTTGCTTGTCTGATTCCTACCAAAACCGATAGCACCGTGATCACGATCAAGACCAGAACAATTGGGCTAAAAAGATACTCAAAGACCGCTTGCAGTCCCTGATCTATCCTGAAGGTTGAGATTTGGTAGGCGTTATTCGAGTACTGCTCGACCGGCTTGGCCAGAACGAATCCGATAAGAAAAGCTGGTCGAGACCAATCAAAGCGTCGTAACAAGATCCCTATAAGACCGATACCCATTAGGGCCGCAAGATCTAGTAAATTTTGTCCGGATTGGAATGCGGCAAATGACACGATCATGAAAACAAAAGGCGCGATCAGTACAAATCGGATGTTGGTTAGTCGAGCGATCGGGTTTGACAGTGCAATGCAAAGAATTGTTCCTAACACATTGGCTAGGGCGAGCATCCATACGATCGCATAAGTGATATCAAGATCTTCGGTAAGCATCTGTTGACCAGGCTCAAGTTCCCCCTGGCCTAGTAATGCAAGTGCGCCAATGAAGATAGCCATGCTTCCTGAGCCAGGGATTCCGAAAAGGAGTGTAGGCACCAGTCCGCCACCTTCTTTCGCGTTATTCGCGCTCTCCGGAGCAATTACGCCACGTATCTCACCCGACCCAAACTCTCTTTTTTCCTTGGTGGTCTGAACAGCGTGTCCGTAAGCAATCCAATCAACCACAGAGCCTCCCAGGCCCGGGATTACGCCGACAGCTACACCGATGAGAGAACCACGTACTGATAGCCATTTATTGACCCACCAATCTTTGATTCCATCGACCCATCCTGCGCCGAGTCTTTCCCGCTGATTGATCGAGGCTCCTTGTCTGAGAAGTGCAACGACTTCTGGGACGGCGAAGATACCAAGCCCTACAATGACCAGTTGCAGGCCGTCAAGGAAATAGGGGTAATCGTAGCTGGTTAGTCTTGGTTGACCGTTGAATGGTCCTTCTCCGATCATTGCGATCATCATACCAAGGCCGGCGGCGGCGAGTCCCTTTAGAGCGACTCTTCCTGCTAGGATTCCAACCATCGATACGCCAAATACCGCAACCATTAATAGCTCCGGCGACTGGAACATTAGGACGATCGGTCTGGCGACTAGGATAAAAAAGGTTAGGAAGGTGGCACCGACTAGACCCCCAAATAATGATGACGTAAACGCTGCAGATAGCGCCCGCGCTGCTTGTCCCTTTTTTGCTAAAGGGAATCCGTCGAGCACAGTCGCTTGTGACGATGAGGACCCGGGTATACCCATCAGAACGGACGCAAATGTGTCTGATGTTGGAACAACTGCGACAAGGCCAATCATTAACGCGAGCCCAAAAATAGGGTCAAGCCCAAACATGAACGGAAGCATGAGCGACAAGCCCGCGATACCGCCAAGACCGGGAAACACACCGATTGAGATCCCCATAACCACACCCAGGGCCAGGTACAGAATGGTCGAAGGCTGGAGGATCAGAGACCAAGCCTCAGACAGCGAACCAAGAGCGAGTGTGACTAATTCCACAAAAACTACTTAAAAGACCCACCGCCTGAGTGAGAACTCAGGCAGTGGATTTTTTCTGCTACTTCAGATCAACACCAAAACGCTCTTTCAGATAGTTTTTGATGAACTGCTTCGCCTCTGGAGAGACCTTTAACGCATTTTGAAGGGCTTTCCCAGCGGCCGCACCCGTGTACACCGGATACTTACCCAGTCGCTTTGCTGAGATTTCTGCGAAATCTGGGCGATCCACAACTTTCTTAAATGCAGTGTTAAACGTCGCGATTACGTCGTTAGGCGTCCCTGCTGGTAAGAAAGCGGCTTTTTGCATAGGGAAACCTGCTGCGAAGAAGGCCTTCCATGCTTCCCATCTAGGACCAGACGTCTCACAACCATCAGTTTTATCGCAGACCTCTTTAAACGTTGGAATGTCCGGGAATGTGGGGTCTCTAATGATATCTCCATTATCCCCCAATGCACCCCACGTCATCATAACGACAGCCTTGCCCTGTTCAACCAGCGGGACTGAGTTTTTCAAGTATGCTGCAGAGGTTTGGTAGTCAATCGTGGCCTCGCCTGATTCGAACATCTTGCGTCCGCCACCACGGCCCTTGACTCCCATCACATGCTTGACGTCCATGCCCAACATGTCCCACGCCAATGCGGGAACAAGATCGAGCCGTGTGGCTCCCTGATTACCATAAACGAATTTCTTGCCTTTAAGTTTGTTGGCCGTCCCGTCAAAGAGCTTGCCGTCTTCAGCGTTCAGGTACGCTACGCCGCCTGTTCCAGACGCCATTACTGCGTTCCAGTCATTGTACTCATAACGTACGCGTGGATCGTCCAACAGATACGGGAACTGAGTCGACCCGGAGGAGCCGAACATTACGGTTCCGTCACCATCTTTCTGCCGTTGGAACCAGTTAGCGCCCTTGGTAGAGCCGGCGCCTGGCATATACTTAACAACGACGGTTGGGTTTCCAGGTAGGGCTTCGCTCAACAATGGGGCAAAGAAATTGGCCCACTTTGCAGATCCGCCAGTTTCTGAGAATGGTATCGTCCATTCTACTGTTTTTCCTGACATATCTGCCGCTGAGGCGAGTCCTATTGTGAACACTGAGGCGCAGATGCCTACGGTGATTTTTTTTAATAACATCGGATGATTTTCTCCTGTCTTATTGTTTTTAGGCATTCATTCGCCTTTCTCCTGAGCCTTGATCCTCGTGTATTAAGTTGGATCCGCGGCTTGGAGCAATAATGACCAATCGGGCGCAATTAAAAAAGGTATACAACTCATGAATGTTACGCGAAGATTCGATTGATTAATGCAAAAAATCGATAAATAAAATGGCTAACATCGATCTCGACGATCTAACTGCTTTCAAAATTCTTGCCGAAACATCCTCATTTAGCGATGCAGCAAAGACGATACCCATCTCACAGTCGGCGTTTAGTCGACGGATCGAGAAGCTAGAGACTGCTCTAGATGCGAGGTTGGTTGAACGGACAACGCGGAGGGTCACCCTTACAGCGGTCGGTCGGGATTTTTATAGAAATATTAACCGAATAATGACCGATTTGGATCGTACAGTGTTGGGCGTCAAGGGTGTGTCTGATCAGATCTTTAACGAGGTTACGGTCGCCTGTGTTCCATCGGCTGTAAATTACTTCGCATCGGACGTAATCCGAACATTTAATAAAAATAATCCCAAAACGCGAGTTCGATTAATCGATTCGAGCTCTAATGACGTGTTACTCAATATTGCCAAAGGGGATGCTGATTTTGGCGTAAATTTTGTCGGATCATTGGATAACGAGGTAGAATTTGAGCCACTCCTCGAGGAGCGATTCGTGGTCGCTTGCAGGAAAGATCATCAGCTGGCAAAACATGTATCGGTGACTTGGAGCGAGATTTCTGAGTTCCCTTATATCGGGTCGGGTAAGGAGTCAGG
>JBMZTF010000113.1:0-4229 GCA_049623565.1 Litorivicinaceae bacterium | reverse complement strand
ATTCCTCGCTGATGTCGCGATTTCACGATAATAAATAAGATCTCGTCACCATCAACAAGCGCGCCAGTTTCATCGACCATGATGATCCGATCAGCATCACCATCGAGCGCGATACCAAGATCGGCTTGGCTTGACTTGACAGCCGCAATCAATGCATCTGGGGCAGTTGAACCCACCCCATTGTTGATATTAAGGCCATCAGGGGTCACACCAATAGCTTCAACTTCTGCCCCGAGGTCCCGGAATAATTTTGGCGCGATCTGATAGGAAGCACCATGGGCACAATCAACAATGATCTTTAATCCAGCCAGGTCTGTGCCTAGGCGCAATGTATTCTTACAAAACTCAATGTACCTGCTGGCGGCGTCTTCTGCCCGAGACGCACGTCCCAATAATGGACCATCAACCGTGGTTAACGGTATATCAATCAGTCGCTCGATTTCTCGCTCAACGTCATCAGGAAGTTTGGTTCCACCCTCGTTAAAGAATTTAATGCCGTTGTCTTCATAACCGTTATGGCTTGCACTAATTACAATCCCACCATTTGCCGAGAGTGCACGTGTAAGATAAGCGATTGCAGGTGTTGGCATTGGTCCCAGCATTACAGTATCCACCCCGGCCGCAATCAAGCCGGCCTCGAGCGCAGTTTCAAACATATAGCCAGATAGCCTAGTATCTTTCCCGATAACTACCTTTGGACGACCCGCGTGACCCTCGCGTATTGTCTGACCAAATGCCCAACCGAGCTTTAGAACAAATTCGGCGGTGATGCATCCTTCACCAACCCGGCCCCTAATACCGTCTGTTCCGAAATACTTACGATTCATCTTTACTGCATTCCCTGCTTCAACATTTGCATCACAACCATTGCGTCGCGTGTCTCGGCGACATCGTGAACACGCACAATTGCAACACCTTGGGATGCTGCGATAGCAGCTGCTACCGCACTACCTGTAACACGTTGTTCTACTGGCCGACCGGTCATCTCACCGATCATTGTCTTTCTAGAAACCCCAATCATCACAGGGTAGCCGGTTCGAACGAACCGATCCAAGCCTCTAAACAGTGCAATATTATGTGGGAGTGTTTTACCAAACCCAAAGCCCGGGTCAAGTAAGAGTTGATCCATTCCAAAACCTGCACCAAGACAGGCATCAATTCGTATCATCAACCACTGATATACCTCATTCAAAGCGTCGTCGTAAGTTGGCTGGTTTTGCATGGTTTTAGGCGTACCTTGCATATGCATCAGGCACACCGGAAGCCCCGCTTTCAAAGCAGCGGTCATTGCCCCTTCTCGCTGCAATGCCATTACATCATTTATCAGCCGAGCGCCTGCAGTGGCGCTTTCAATCATCACTTGTGGAGTTGAGGTGTCAACCGATACGACCGCATCAAAGCGCGAGATGAGCGCTTCGATAACTGGAATCACGCGATCTAGCTCTTCATACTCGGAAATAGAAACAGAACCAGGACGGGTGCTCTCACCGCCCACATCGAGGACAGTTGCCCCGTCTGCCAGGCAACTCTCTGCGTGTCTCAAGACGGCATCGAGTACAGGCCCTCCAGCATAAAACTCACCGCCGTCAGAAAATGAATCCGGTGTTATATTCAGGACGGCCATGATTTGGGGTCCGCTGAACCCCAGATCTGACCACGTGAATTTTTGAACCACTGGTTAGTTGGTTGGCGCCGCGCCATCCTTTGAGATAGTGTCAGAAGCGTCATCACCCGCAACTTCCTGCAAATCTGCATTTGTTTCGGGTGAACCACTTTCTGGTTTATCGTCATCACCCCACCCGTCAGGGGGGCCGGGCTTCTTTCCTTCCATGATTTGATCGATCTGGTTTGAATCGATGGTTTCATATTCCATCAATGTATCAGCCATCACATGAAGCTTATCCATATTGTCTTCCAGCGTTTTCTTCGCTGTTTGGTAGCATGTGTCCAAGATACCTTTGACTTCCTCATCGATGAGACGTGCCGTATCGTCAGACTGACCGTGCACCGGACGGCTCATCGAACGACCCAAAAACGGTTCGTTGTCTTCTTCGTCGTACATCTGAGGTCCAAGCCTCTCAGATAGACCCCATTTCGTAACCATATTACGTGCGATTGAGGTAGCGCGCTGAATATCGTTTGATGCTCCGGTTGTGACTCCCTCAGTGCCCAACGTTAACTCTTCGGCAATCCGGCCACCATAAAGCGAACAAATTTGGCTAATCAAGCCGCGCTTAGAATGGCTGTATTTATCTTCCTCAGGCAAAAACATTGTGACACCTAGTGCCCGACCACGGGGGATGATCGATACTTTATAAACAGGATCATGCTCAGGCATTAATCGACCAACAATGGCGTGCCCTGCCTCGTGGTATGCGGTGTTCAACTTTTCCGACTCTTTCATGACCATCGAACGACGTTCAGCGCCCATCATAATCTTGTCTTTCGCCTGTTCAAAGTGACTCATCGCTACGACACGTGTGTTCTCGCGAGCGGCGAATAATGATGCTTCATTTACGAGATTCGCTAAATCAGCCCCGGAAAACCCTGGTGTACCACGTGCAATCAATGACGCATCAACTTCAGGGGCAACAGGCACTTTCTTCATATGAACCTTAAGGATTTGCTCGCGTCCACGGATATCTGGGAGCCCAACAACGACCTGTCGGTCAAACCGACCTGGACGAAGCAATGCTTGGTCAAGCACATCTGGTCGGTTAGTGGCGGCGATTACAATTACGCCGTCGTTAACATCAAAACCATCCATTTCCACCAAGAGTTGGTTCAATGTCTGCTCACGCTCGTCATGACCACCACCAAGTCCAGCACCACGCTGACGACCAACCGCATCGATCTCGTCAATGAATATAATACAAGGTGCTTGCTTCTTCGCTTGCTCGAACATATCACGCACGCGGGACGCGCCGACTCCAACAAACATCTCTACAAAGTCAGAACCTGAAATCGTGAAGAAAGGTACCTTCGCTTCGCCGGCAATGGCTTTCGCTAGCAATGTTTTACCAGTACCCGGAGGGCCTGCCATCAAAACACCACGCGGAATACGACCCCCGAGCCGTTGGAATTTGCCCGGATCTTTCAAGAACTCCACCAGTTCCGCCACATCATCTTTTGCTTCATCACACCCGGCAACGTCGGCGAATGTTGTTTTGATTTGATCCTCACTGATCAGGCGTGCTTTGGACTTACCAAAAGACATCGGGCCGCCGCGACCGCCGCCCATGCCACCCTGCATTTGTCGCATAAAAAACATAAATATTGCGAGGATGATCAAAACAGGGAATGCAGCGACCAACAACTGCATCCATACCGATTGCTGCTCTGGCTTACGTCCCTCGACCACAACGTTGTGCTGGAGCAAATCATCCATCAAGCGTGGATCTTGCACTGCTGGTCGGACAGTCTCATAAACGTCACCGTTTGCACGAGTAGCTACGATCGACTGGCCATCGATGATCACACGACGAATCTGATCTCGGTTCACTTCTTCAACAAACTGAGAGTAGTTGATCTGCTGAGACTGTGTTTCTACGCTGAAATTATTAAATACCGTCAACAAAACTGCCGCTATCACTAACCACAGAACCAGATTTCTCGCCATATTCTTCTCCATTCCCTCAGAGGATTTGGTTTCCTCAAATATAACGTGGTTTATTTGGGCAGGCCAACCGAATTCAAAGGGGTTTAACCTCGAAAGCCCATCGCTAAAAGGTAGGTTTCTCGACTCCGTGAACGCGATGCGCCAGGTTTACGTGTTTTGAGGGCCGAAAAATTGGTCCGAAGCTCCTCAAAAAATTCATCAAACCCCTCCCCTTGAAACACTTTAATGAAAAAAGTGCCACCAGGACTCAGAGTCTGTCGAGCAAAATCAAGTGCCAGCTCACACAGATACATCGCTCTCGGTTGGTCAACAGATTTATTACCTGACATGTTTGGCGCCATATCAGATAGAATCACATCAACCCGCTCGCCATTTAATGCTTGCATTAGTCGATTGAGGATAGCTTCTTCGGTGAAGTCCCCTAAGATAATTTCCACGTCAGCGACCGAGTCCATTGGTAGAATATCTAGCGCAAACACCCGACCAGACGAACCTGTCCAGTCGGCAACTAATTCAGTCCATCCACCAGGGGCCGCACCCAGATCGACAACCACATCGCCAGGTTTTATCAGTTGATCCTTCGCCTGAACCTCTTCCAATTTGAAGCTCG
>JBMZTF010000112.1:0-4232 GCA_049623565.1 Litorivicinaceae bacterium | reverse complement strand
ATCTCCCAAGGCCCCCCAAGTCATCATGACCACTGCTTTACCTTGCTCAACCAATGGTGCCGAGTTTTTCAGGTAAGCGGCTGATGTTTGGTAATCGATGGTCGCCTCGCCGGATTCGAACATTTTTCGTCCGCCCCCGCGACCTTTGACACCCATCACGTGTTTAACGTCCATACCGAGCATGTCCCAAGCCAATGCTGGGACTAGGTCGAGCCTTGTCGCACCCTGATTACCGTAAACGAACTTTTTGCCTTTCAGTTTATTGGCGGAACCGTCAAAGAGTTTTCCGTCTTCTGCGTTGAGGTACGCTACACCACCGGTACCCGATGCCATTACCGCATTCCAGTCGTTGTACTCATAACGAACTCGAGGATCGTCTAATAGATAAGGGAACTGGGTGGAGCCGGATGATCCGAACATAACAGTCCCGTCGCCGTCTTTCTGACGTTGAAACCAGTTAGCGCCCTTGGTTGAGCCAGCCCCCGGCATATATTTCACGACAACTGTCGGGTTACCTGGCAAGGCCTCGCTCAGCAGTGGGGCGAAAAAGTTCGCCCACTTGGCAGAACCACCTGTTTCCGAGAACGGGATTGTCCATTCGACAGTTTTCCCTGACATGTCGGCTGCGGACGCCATGCCTGCAGCTAAGACCGATGCGCAGACGCCCACCGTAATTTTTTTTAACAACATTGGGATTTAATCTCCTACATTATATTTGTTTTGTCGTTCTTCTTTGCCTCATCACTCATTAAGCGCTGAGTGCCGAGACATTGGTTGATCATGATCGATAGCGGGATGATTAGAAAGATGTTTAACTAATGAATTAAACGCGCAGTTTCGATTAATTAATGCAAAACGGATATAAATAAGATGGCGCGAATCGATCTCGATGATTTGATTGCCTTCAAAACGCTCGCGGAGACTCATTCTTTCAGTGCCGGGGCTCGTTTGATTCCTATCTCTCAGTCGGCGTTTAGCCGCCGGATCGAGAAGTTGGAGATTGCACTCGACGCGAAGCTTGTCGAGCGCACGACGCGGCGGGTCACGCTTACGGCAGTTGGACGAGATTTCTATAGAAATATTAGCCGGATCATGTCTGATCTAGACCATACGGTGATGGGCGTTAAGGGAGTGTCTGATCCAATCTTTAACGAGGTCACTGTCGCGTGCGTGCCCTCCGCCGTGAACTATTTTGCGTCGGATGTGATTCGAAAATTTAGTAAAGATTACCCAAATACGCGTGTCAAGTTGGTCGACTCGAGCTCTAACGATGTGTTGTTAAGTACCGCGAGGGGTGACGCAGATTTTGGTGTGAATTTCGTTGGTTCACTAGATCCTGAGGTGGAGTTTGAGCCTCTTCTGGAAGAGAAGTTTGTGGTGGCATGTTTGAAAGATCATGCAATCGCGCGGCGCTCGTCCGTTACCTGGTCGGAAATCGCCGAGTTTCCTTATATAGGACCGGGGAAGGAGTCAGGTAATCGTCTCATCATTGACCAAACACTGGCGACAGCGGGTATCAAGATGAATAGCTTGTTTGAGACCCAGCACCAGACCACCATGATCGGGCTCGTCGAGGCTGGCCTTGGGATTGCGGTTGTTCCCTCAATGGCAATGCCGAGGCGTGATCACCCGCTATTAGTGAGTGTTCCCCTCACAGATCCGGATATTTCTCGAGTTGTCGGTCTGATCAAGAAGAGAGGGAAACCAGTCGAGGGGGTCGCGAAGCAGCTCTACTCAACCTTCTTGGAGGCTATTTCGTCAGATTGACGGGTCAGATCGTTCCCGTTTTCTTCTGAGCTGATGTAATACAGGGGCCCCAGTGATCACCAGAAATATTCGGACGATGTGGTGTAGCACGACTATACTCACGGATCCGCCTGCCGCCAGGGTCATTACTGCGATTTCGGCTTGCCCGCCAGGCCAGAAACATAAGAAAAGCTCAAACAAGGGTATATCGCTGACTTGGCTTGCCCCCAGCAGGGTCAGCAACGCCATTAGTACGATGATCGCCACGAAGCTGATGCCTGCAACGATATCTCTGCGCAGTTCTCTTACAGTGATTCCCTGGTAGTGGATGCCTACACCAAGTCCAATAAAAAACTGTGACAGTATGATCATTTCTTCCGATGGCCTATGCGTCAGAATTCCCAGCATGGCCAGTGGTGCTGAGAGGAGGAGGGGGCCAAGAATATCGGCCCCGAAGAGTCTCAGCCGTCTGAACAAGAGCATACCCACGATGCCGGTCATAAATAGACCGATGTTTTCAATCATCGGCAGCTCTGTGATCGGGGCCCCCAGAGGATTATCGAGTGCCAGTCCAAAGAATTGTGTTAGCACGATGGGTGCGATGGTGATCAGGATAAGTGAGCGGGTTGCGTGGACGAGCGATAATGTCCTCGGATTACCACCGGCCTCGATCCCAAACACGACCATGTCCTGTAAACCTCCCGGCATCGATGAGTAATAGGCTGTCGGCCGGTCGTACCCTAGGACCTTCCTGAAAAATGGGTAACCAATACTCGAAATCAGCAGAACATAGAGCGGGACCATCAGCAGTGTAAGAAAATAGTCGGGGATGCTTGTTATTACCTCCATCGTCAGTGTGGTGCCGATCGCGACGCCCAGAACGGTCCGGCTAATGCTAGACACCATAGGCATCCCGGCGAGCTTAATACCCGTCAACGACGCCGCCAGGCACCCAAAAAGTGATCCGAATAAAAACGGGAGCGGTGCATTTAAAGAGTCCAGAAGCAGGCCGAACGCTAGGCAGATTAGGATGGTCTTGGCCTGCACCATGCGTCTAGAGCTCACCATTTGATTTTCCAGTATTCATATGTATACACTGCAGTATGACCACGCCCCCGGAAAAAAACAAACAAGAACCCCAGTCTGTCGTTTGTTACGAACACCTGATAGCACAAATGCAACGCGGCGAGTTGGTCTCTGGTATGTCGGTTACAGAGCAGGGGGTGGCAGATGAGCTTGGGATCAGCCGAACCCCGGCGAGAGAGGCCTTGCGGAGACTTGAGAGTGACGGTTTAGTCGTTTCAGAGCCCCGGTTCGGCATGAAAGTCAGAGAACTCGGATACACAGAGACGCTGGAGCTCTATGAGGCGCGGGAGGCGCTTGAGATGGCCGCCGTGCAGATTTGCGCCTCTAAAATTAATGACATAGAAATTTCAGAGCTTGAGATCCTGCAAGATCAAATGTCTGATTCGGTAGACGACCCAAACCGGATGGCGAGCCTGAATTATGCGTTCCATAGAGCGCTGCTGAATGCGGGAAGAAATCGATACCTCGCAACGTCGTTCGAGGCGATACATAAGGCACTCGTGATCTTAGGGCCAACCACCCTCGCTAATGTCGAGCGCGCCGAGGAGTCGTTGACTGAGCATCATGACCTTATCGAATGCCTCAAACGACGTGACAGTGAAGGGGCCAGGAGAGTCATGGGTGAACATTTATCCAACGCAAAACGAATCCGGCTGAGGCAAATTAATCAGAGGCTGGTCGATGGACATTGATTTGCCAAAAATAACTCCAGATACCTCACTCATCCAGGTCGGGCAGGGGTCCATCCACTACGACGTGATCGTCGTTGGTGGAGGGAACGCGGCCCTTTGTGCCGCCATCAGGGCAGCTGAGGCAGGAGCGTCGGTTGCTGTTTTTGAGCGGGCACCGAAAGAATATCGCGGCGGTAATTCTCGGCACACCCGTAATTTTCGATGCATGCACGGTGCACCTGTGGGGGTATTGACCGACTCTTATGGTGAGGAAGAATTTTA
Organism: Litorivicinaceae bacterium; assembly: GCA_049623565.1. Taxonomy (GTDB): domain Bacteria; phylum Pseudomonadota; class Gammaproteobacteria; order Pseudomonadales; family Litorivicinaceae; genus HIMB30. Next base: position 447 of record JBMZTF010000112.1, on the reverse strand, counting down.
TGATGACCTTCTAAAAGTCACGAAAGGGAATACCGAAGAGGATCTGGCGAGGCTCACAATACGTGAGTCGGAGGCCTGTTATGAGTGGATGCTCAAACAGGGATGCTTCTTTCAGGAATCTTTGTCCGGGACCCTGTCACTTTCTCGAACGAATGCATTCTTCTTGGGTGGTGGGAAGGCCCTGGTGAATGCCTACTACAATAGGCTTGAGTCATTGGGTGCCGCTATTTTTTATCAGGCAACTGTCCTGGATGTGGTGATACGTCAGCGAAAGTTCGATGGTGTATTGGTCGATCTCGATGGGACGCAACATTATCAGCGAGCCCGCGCAGTTGTTCTGGCGTCTGGAGGGTTTGAGGCAGACAAGGACTGGCTGGCGAGTGCGTGGGGTGACGCGGCGAGAAACTTTCTGATCAGGGGGACACCCTACAATACCGGGGAAGTACT
>JBMZTF010000111.1:0-4262 GCA_049623565.1 Litorivicinaceae bacterium | reverse complement strand
TTCCGTCTTGATCTGCCTGTGAGTCCAGATAGTTCGCCGCGACGATACCGCCCGCACCCGGCATGTTTTGCACGATAACATCTGGATTGCCTGGGATGTGTTTACCGATGTGGTTGGCTATCAGCCGCCCATAGGTATCGTAGCCCCCTCCAGGGTTGGAGCGGACTACAATCGTTACGGTCTTACCCTTATAAAAATCGCCGTGTGAGCCGGCGTTCGCGACTTGCGACACGATAGCGGCCTGGCCGATTAAACCAGCAACTACCGCTGCTCCTACTAGTTTTTTTAATTGCATGGCTACGTTTCCTCTCTTTTCGTTATGTTTAACCGCCAAACAGCATCATTGTCAGGACACCCTCCGGTAATGGAAGGACCAGACCTTTTTGAAACCCTCCGTAGAGGATTGCCAAAACCATAAAACTTAAAAAAATCGATAATTTAAGGGGTTCTTTGTGCGCCAGGAGATAGATAAGAACCATGAGCGGGAGGCCGATCAGGAACCCCAAAAGATGGGCACACGCTATCAGACAAGCAAACCAGACAAAGAAGTATCGTACGCGTCGGAATGCGTCGACCGAGACCTCGCTCTCGGAAACGGCGAGGTCGCCGCTGGAATCATCGGCTTGCGTTTTCACCGCATTGTCGGTCTTCCACTCGATAAAGATAGCTATCAGAGTCAAAGGCAGGGCGAGGCTGGACGCGAGGATCGGGAGCATACTTGCCCTGAAGGGCATATCTAGTCCTGCCAATAGCGTATAGGTAAACAGCGCCAGCAAACTTAGTCCAAGAACCGTACGACTGACCGTGAGACTCATACCCGCTCTCCCTGCTGCAACTTTGCAAACAACGCCTTCAGCGTCGGCCACCCAAGAATCAAAATGAGCAATATCAATAGCGACCCCGTGATGGGTCGGAGGACAAACTCCCACTCGTACAACTGGTACGAGGTCCAGAGATGTCGCTCGGCCTCTGGACCTAGGACCAGACCAAGCAATAGAGGGGGGCGAGGCCAGCCATGTAGCCTTAGCCAGTAACCGAAAACACCGAACGTTGCCATCACAATGATGTCGCCGAAGTTGTTCGAGTTTGCGAATGCCCCGACCACAGAGACAGCGCAGATCACTGGTACCAGGAGCGTGGGTCTCACTTGGGTGGCTTTTGCGAGAGGCTTAATAAAGATAATGCATAAGAGCGATGTGATGACGCTGGCGATGATCAGTAACCAGATAAAGGAGAACGTTACATCGAGATGAGTGGTCAGGATCTCTTTGCCTGGCTTCACACCAACGATCAACAGACCTCCGAATACCAATGCCAAGGTTGATGAGCCCGGGATCCCAAACGCTAAGGTCGGTATCAGCGACCCACCTTCCTTCGCGTTTGTCGCCGAGTCGACCGCAATCACACCCCTGACGTCACCCTTTCCAAAAGTCTCTTCGGCACCTTTTTCGGTAGCGCGTGCATGACCATACGCGAACCAGTCGGCGACCGAGGACCCGAGCCCTGGAATCATACCTACCCACACACCGACCAGACTGGATCGTATCACCAGCCACCAGTGTGTCAGCGAGTCTCGCATACCCTGACGGCGGCCACTGTCAAGGTTATTGAGTTCCATTTTTGAGATCGAGGACCCCGATGCGACCAGGGATATCAGTTCGGGTATAGCGAATAAGCCAATGGTCACTGGGATGAGGTTTAATCCGTCCATCAGGGTGAGATTTCCGAAAGTGAACCTCGGTATTCCACTGACCAGATGAATCCCCACCGAAGAAACCAGTAACCCAAGGATACCAATCACGAGCCCCTTTGCTTTGTTCTTTCCGCTCAGGGTCGAGACCATCGCGATACCAAATAAAATCAACACAAAGAATTCTGGTGGGCCCAATAAAATGACCAGAGGTTTCAGGACAGGGAGCGATATTGCCAGCACGATAGCCCCGAAAATGCCGCCAAGCGCGGAGCTGGTGAATGCGGCCGATAAGGCTCGGGACGCTTCCCCATTCCGTGCCATCGGATAACCGTCGAGGATTGTCGCCTGTGAGCCCGATCCGCCGGGAACCGCAAACAGGATTGAGGTGATAGAGTTAGCCGTGTTGCTGACGGCCCAGACACTCACAATGAGACAGATGGCCTCGAATTTATCCAATGTGAACGCTAACGGGAGGAGTAGTGCGATTGCGGTCTTGGAGCCGATCCCTGGGAGCGCGACGAGGGTAGAACTGATGACGATTCCGAGCATCATGTAGAGAAATGCTGTCGGCTCTAGAATATGTATCAAACCCGCCCAGACGGCGTCCCACGTACTCATCTTATAATTTTTCTCCGACACTAGCGTCCAAGAGCTGTGTCGCTTTGTCAAGGGTGGTCACGTGTCCATACTTGTGGTGCATATCGAACAGATTGATTGCGTGACTGATCGGGTTTCTGTCGAAGACGCATTCCTCGACGAGAACTGGTGGAAGACTCCGGGAGTAGGCGTCGACAACGGACGCTCTGACGCAACCGCTGGTGCTCTCGCCACCTACCACGATTGAATCAATACCTTGCTCTTTGATCACATCATCGAGCTCGGTGTTGAAGAAGACGCTGGCCCGGCTCTTTCGTATCAAGGTATCGCCCGGCTCCAATGGGAACTCTGCGTAGATATCGTAATCGGCTTCAGAAATATTTTTCCGTTGTCTTTGGGTCGAGTGTGTACCCCCGGTGTGGGCTTCCCAGTCTCGGGTAGTAAAAATAATTGGGAGATTGTGATGGCGGAAGAGTCCGATAAGTTTCTTTGTTGGTTCTATTGCCCGGTACGCGTGTTCCCCACACCCTGATGGATTCGTTTTTATGACCTCTGAAACCGGCAAGTTTCCGCCTTTGTAAGACAGGTTGTATAGATCGATGAGTAACAGGCAGGGACGTGCTCCAATCCTTGGCTCGGAGCGATAATGCTCGTACATCGATTTGACGTCAGACGTAATGTACTTATCCCAAATACGCATCCAGTGCACTCCCTACACACCGCCAGAATACATGGATGCGGTATTTTGTCAGTTACCGAGCTAAATCTTTTTGCTCTTTGGGGGTCACTGAATTTTATGTGGTCAGGTGTTAGTGGTGGTGGTGATGTTCGTGGTGGTGGTCATAAGAGTGCCCATGCGCGATATCGGCAGCTACCTCTTGATCGATTGACCTGCCCACGCTCACTCCCTCCAAAAACTTCTGGATCCCGATCTGTTGAAGGGTGCCGTCGTCTAGTAAAACACCCGTCAAGACACCGGACAGGTACGCGTGTATTTGGGCCATTTGAGCTATCGATTCGAGCTGCTCATTTTCATCACGACGTTTGCTGACGGCGGACCCCATAGCCATAAAGTGAGCCAGGAGTTCTTTATTCGACGCGGTCAGATCGAGGTCGGCAATGTCCTGAGCCCAGGAGCTCGAGGAGGCCACGCGTGGGGCACCGATATGCTTTTTAATCCCGTCAAGTAGCAGCTCAACGTGTTTCCCCGGATCGTAATCATCTAAGTCACCACACATACGCGTCTCCTCATTAAATTGTCTGACTGATTCTGTTCGCAATGTCCACCATGCGGGATGCGAACGCATACTCGTTGTTGTACCAGGCGCTTATCAAAAGCGTACAACCATCGACCACCCGGATTGATGTACCGTCGACCACGCAACTTCGTGGGTCGGTCACATAGTCACTGCTCACCAGCGGCTCTATATCTACACCTAAAACGGTGGGGGTAATGCTGGTGCTTGCAAGACAGCCGAGTATCGAGTCCTCCTCGATCCGGTTATCGACCTCAAAGCTACAGGTGACATAACTCGTGTGATTGACGGGTGCTCTCACGGTCCTACCGATCAATTTTCCTTTCATCTCTGGAAAGAATTTATCGACCAAGCTCATACTATCGTGCGGAGCCGGGATCAGGTTTGATCCCGACGCTCGGGACCAGCGAGCCGTGCGCTGCAATCTATCGAGACTCGGCTGTGTGTTTGTTACGCTGTGGACAGAAACAAACGTCCCTCTATTGATCTTAAAATTGTTGGACAGACAAGAAATTAACGGGATCAGACAGTTGTTGAGACATCCCGGGTTGATGATGTTTCTGGGAACCCGGTCCTCAAAGTCAGAATCATTCACCCCATACACCCATACCTCCACGTCGTCCGTTTTCTTCACTGCATCCAGCGCCTGAGCGAAGAGGTGATGCTGTGATCGCTTGTGTTGGCTGCTGACGAGTGTTTGTGCTGATTGGTGAGAC
>JBMZTF010000110.1:0-4337 GCA_049623565.1 Litorivicinaceae bacterium | reverse complement strand
TTGGAAGGAATCGCGAAAAAGGCAAGTGGGCTGAAATTTTGATCGGTACGCCTGGCAAACCTCCGAAGGGGACCCCCAACGCGTGGCGACAGATTGGGTATTATTTACGACGGGCCGTAGGGTGGTTCGTTGCGTTTAACCGGATAATGTAGACCCGTGACCATTGGAAGGTCTATTAAACTCAAAAGTCTGATCGAGTCACTGAGCTGATTATGCCACTGGGTTAGGTTAGGAATTCGAATCTCAGTCGAATATCTTGGTAGCTCAGTGATAAACTTATGTTTTGTTAGGGCAGATCATATGAGCACTCGTCTTCGTTTTTCCTATTCGGATCTTCACCAAACCATTGCTGATGGCGTTAAGAAAATTATCGCGAGTGATTTCCAATTCGATGTCATTCTGGCGATCGGTGGTGGCGGGTTTATTCCTGCACGAATTTTGCGCACTTATATCGAAAAGCCTCTGATTGCGATCTCGCTCGCTCGCTATCATCCAGATGAGCCCCCATCGGAGGTTCCACACAAGATCCAGTGGGTGGAAGGGGTGAATAATATGATCACAGGTAAGCGCGTGTTGTTGGTCGATGAAGTTGACGATGAGCGGACCACTCTCGCTTTTGCGATCGGAGAACTGCTTGCAGAGAACCCCGCCGAGCTCGGGGTTTTTGTTATGCACAACAAATTAAAAGTTAAAAAGGCAGGATTTCCAGATGCGGTGAAGCACGTCTTCGTCGGTAAAGACATCGAGGATGTTTGGGTGGATTATCCATGGGACGCTCGCGATATTATCCAACATGAGCTTGATGCTGCCAAAGGCGGGATCCTCGAGGTTGACGAGGCTGAGGCCAAGGCTGCATACCGTAACTAAGGTTTAGCGCGTGACATCCTTGAACCAAGGATCTGATGGCAAGGTCTGTAACCAATATCGGCGGATCACGAGAGCTATCAATGTCATTAGAGCTGTCAACAGAATGTAAAGCATCGCGGCTCCGCCGTAGACCCACAAATCATAACTTCGTGAAAAAACAGTTCTCGCATGCCCCATGAGATCGAGAACCGTAATCGTACTCACAAGCGCGCTTGCCTTCAGTAGCAGAATCCCTTCATTAGCGAGCGCAGGCCAAGATTCTCGTAACGCCTGTGGGAGCAAAATTTTTTGATAGGCCTGTCGGGAACTGAGTCCGATCGATTGGGCCCCCTCCAGTTGCCCTTGTGGTAGATTTCGAATAGCCCCGATCAAGATATTGGTTTGGTACGCTGCTGAATTGAGTGTGAGTACAATGAGTCCGACCCACCAGCCGCTGCCAAGCAATAGCCAAGCGGCTGACTCGCGGATGAACTCAAACTGAGCAAGCCCATAATAGATGAGCCAAAGCTGAATCAGGATCGGTGTTCCTTGGAATACATACGTATAGGCTAGGATGGGCCTTTGAATAACGCGGGGTCCAAGAGTAAGAAGTTCTGCGAATGATCGAGCCAGCAGGAAGGCTAACACTAACGCTGAAATTACTAGTTCAAAGGTTGTGAAAAAACCATCAATAAGCCGAGGACAGTGTGGTCCAATGGATGCTGGAAGGGTCGATTCGATGGGTTCGCATATCGATCTACCGACACCGTAGTGCCATTCCTTAAACCAAAAATAAATTGATTTGAATAAATCCTCGATCATTGGTTACGCCCTACCAAGGCAACACGGCCTTCAAGTCGCTCTTTGGCTCGGTCGCTGACCGAGGTCATCGCAAGATAAAGAGCGCCGGCGGCCAAGAAGAAGATAAAGGGTTCTCGCTCTGTTTCACCTGCCACTTTCGCCGTTCGCAGTAGTTCGTCAAAAGCAATAACCGCGACCAGTGACGTATCTTTCAGTAAAACAAGCCAGAGATTCATTAGGCCTGGCAACGCATATCGCCACAGTAATGGAATGTGGACTTGTCTCAACGTTTGTATGTGAGAGAGGCCGAGCGAGCGTGATGCCTCGATCAACCCGTCAGGGACAGCCGAGTAGGCCCCTTTGAAAACCTCTGATGCGTAGACCCCAAAGATTAGACCCAGACCGAGCGCGCCTGCCCAGAATTTCGGGGTAGATACCGTCAGGTCGACTGTCATCGCGCGCATCACGGCATTAATGAAGATATCGAGGCCAAAGAAGACCACCAGAATCACCAAAAATTCAGGTGTTCCCCGAAATAATAGTGTCAAGCCGTGCGCGAGGCCGCGAAGCACTTGGTTTGGCTGGATTTTTAAGAAAGCAAGTTTGCCGCCCACCAGAAGACCTATGCCTACGGAGGCGGTTGCCAAGCTTACGGTCATCAATGCGCCAAGGAGTAGCTCATCCCCCCAGCCAGATACACCGAGAGACAGCTTGTTTAGTGATTCCACGAAAGAAGCGGGGACCTGGATCCCCGCATTAGATTAGTAAATGTCAGCAGAGAAATACTTCGCGTTAATCTCAGCATACTTCCCGTTCGCACGGATTGCTTCAATTGCCTTGTTAAAAGCAGTCTTCAGTTCTCCCTCGCCTTGACGAATACCGATGCCTATCTGATCCTTGATATCAATTTTATCACCGGCGAGTTCATAGCCTGGGTTGTCTTTCAGCCAATCCATCGCGGGATAGATATCAGACACCATCGCATCTAAGCGACCGGCCGAAAGGTCAGCGTATGCGGCGGTTTGTGTATCGTATAGCTTCACATCTGCCTGGCCCGTCAGATTGTCTTCAGCCCATTGAGAAGCCAGTGTGGAGCGTTGTGCACCAACAGCTTTTCCGGCTAAATCTCCGGGTCCGGATACTTTCCCCTTCGCCCCAATAATCGCGAGGTAGTTTGAATAATATTTGTTGGTAAAGTCTATAGTCTGCTTACGTTCGTCAGTGATCGACATCGAAGCGATGATTGCATCGTACTTATTCGCGACAAGCGCTGGAATGATTCCATCCCAGTCCTGAGCGACTAACTCGCAGTTTGCCTTCATCTCTTCGCAAAGAGCCATCGCAATATCGACATCGAAGCCAACAAGATTTCCATTAGCGTCCAGCCCGTTAAACGGAGGATAAGCGCCTTCTGTTCCTATCCGCAGAGGATCAGGAATTCCGCTCGTAACTGTGGGTTTCTCTGGTTTGTCGAATGTGACAAAGGCGATGACGACCGCCACTGCAGCAATTAAACCAAAAAGAATGTTCTTCATTCGAGTAATCCTTTAAACAAAACAAAAGAATAGGGTAACACGTTACCAATCTCCTGTATTTGACATCGATACCCATGGCTCCCGGGGTGGGAGTGCATTGCCAGATTGCAGAAGCTCAACGGAGATGCCGTCAGGACTTCTGACAAAGGCCATATGACCATCGCGTGGTGGTCGATTGATGGTAACGCCAAGACCCTGCAGGTGTGAACAGAGTGCATAAATATCTTCGACCCGGTATGCGAGATGGCCAAAATTCCGGCCACCGGTGTATTCCTCTGGGTCCCAGTTATAGGTCAGCTCGATAAGAGGAGCCCTTGTCTCTTGCGCCAGAGTGATATCGTTTGGTGCCGCCAAAAATACGAGTGTGAAACGCCCCTGATTACTGTCATAACGACGGATTTCATTGAGTCCCAAGCCATCGCAGTAGAAACGTAGCGAAGCGCTGAGATCAGCGACTCGGACCATAGTGTGAAGATATTGCACGAGGCCTCCAAAATTTTTCTAGAAATGACTTTTATTTGTCCAAAATTAGGCGCATAAAGCAACCTCAGATTACTACAGAAGTCGGATGCTATGCCCTATATGTTGGTTGGATTACTTTTCGGATTGTCTCAATCTTTGATGGCTGCGGGGGCCCCGGTTTATGTTGATAAGGCAGTCAGTAGTCAGGTTCAAACCGGAACTGCTGTGGCCGGTCGTATTGTGGCTGGGGTTATCTATACCCTATCCGCAGAAGTCTCTGAAACTGTGTCGACCGTGAATGCACGTGTTGGTGACCTCGTCAGAGCAGGCGACGAGCTTGCTCGTCTCGATGACACTGAAATTCGGAATCACTTGAAGAGCCTGAAGGCCCGAAAAACCTACCTGATCGCTCACTTGAAGTTGTTGGAACGGCGTAAAACTGTTCGCACACAACAGTTGGCCCGCGCGATGAGTCTGAATACGAAAGAGTTGTTGACGCGCGATGCGGCGGAGCAAGCGGAATTAAATGTCATTCAAACTGAAAGTGATATTGTGAAGACAACCTACGATCTAGACGACGTTACGATTCAGATTGCAGATGTCGAACGCCAACTGAGACAGACCCGCGTGATTACTGATACAGCGGGTCGCTTGATTGCTGTAAACGTGACGGAGGGCCAGTACGTTAAACCA
>JBMZTF010000109.1:0-4376 GCA_049623565.1 Litorivicinaceae bacterium | reverse complement strand
TAAAAAAGGAAGGCGCGCCTGAATTTTTTGCGCACATCAAAGATATCAAACTCAGATGATGGGTTACAAACTCATAAAAAGTCTCCCGTGGTTCTTTTATGATCGCGCATCCTCAATGTTCTACCCCCAAAATATATAGGACCAGATAATTATTCTCGGAGAGGATTTTGGGCATGCAGGACCGTGATTGTCGGACCTTATATAACCGAGTCTGGAGTTTGTGATAAATTGTTAACAATTAATTCGGTCAGTGAACGAAGGGATATCGAACGACATGTCTGATTTTCTGACTACCGGCCTCTCAACAGCTGTTCAGAAGAAAATTGAGGAACTTGTTCTCCAGGGTAAGCTTCAGGGTGGAGACAAGCTCAATGAAGTAGAGTTGGCCGAGATGTTTGGAACGAGTCGGGGACCAATTCGTGAAGCTTGCAAAGGGTTGGTGCAAGCTGGCTTGCTCACCGCTGTTCCGAATAGAGGTGTATTCGTTCGTAAAATGGATTTGCGTGAAGCGCTTGAGGTATATGACATTCGGGCGTTCCTTGATCAGTTGATAGGACAGCTCGCGGCTACTAAGGCTACGGAGAAGCAAATCCAGGAACTGTGGGACATTCACGCCCGCTTAGATAAAGCAGTCCGGGCCGACGACTTCGAAGCCTACTATCCTGAGAATCTAGCTTTTCACGAGAAGCTTCTAGCAATGACAGGTAGTGAGCGTCTGGCGCATATGTATCTCTCGCTAGTTAAGGAGTTGCATCTATTCAGGCGTAAAGGCCTGATTCAACAAGGATCGATGGACGTATCTAACGCTGAACACGCGCTCATATTGGAAGCGATTACGCATCGTGACCCAGTTAAGGCTGGCCTGGCGATGCGAAATCACGTGATGACAGCAAAACAGAGGCTGATCACAGCGATTGAGTTGCAGTCAGTCAGTGAACCGATCGTGTCCTAAAGCTACTAAAAACCTTTGAACTGAGGAACTCGCTTTTCCATGAAGGCGGTCCGGCCTTCCGTGTAATCTTCGCTTTCGAAGCACGCATCTACCAGTGCATCACATCGCTCCAGGTCCCTATTTTTAGGATCAGTTAATACCTGCGTTGCGATGAATTTCATTGCTTTAATCGTCAGTGGTGCATTTGATCCAATTTGATCAGCAAGCGCTGCAACCTCCTGCTCGAGGAGGGATTCATCGTGAACAGATTGCACAAAACCCATCCGGTACGCTGTGTCAGCGTCAATGCGCTCCGCCGTAAACATCAAATATTTAGCGTTTGAGGCGCCCATTGCGTTTATTAACCGTTGAATTGCCGGGAACGGGTAACCGAGCGCCAGTTTGGCGGCAGGCATCGCGAACTTTGATTTGGTAGAACAGATGCGTATATCGCAGCAAACAGCGAGGTTTAGCCCGCCTCCGATACAGTATCCATCGACCTGAGCGATCGTAGGTTTTGGGAAAAGATTAATTCGCTCATAGATCGCTCGTATACGGGCGTTGTAATGCTTCGTAGCTTCTGCCGAACCACGCTCTTTTTCGAACTTAGAAATATCCGCGCCGCTGACAAAAGATTTCCCTCCGGCTCCTGTTAAAACGACAACACGTATCTCTGGATTCGATTCAAACTCGTCGAGAATTGCGTCGGTCGCGTCCCACATTTCGAGAGAGACAGCGTTGTGTTTTTCTGGATTATTAAAAATGATATATCCAATTGAGCCCTCAATTCTTGAAAGCATTTTATCCATGACGTTCCGTACCTTTAGATCACGTTATTTTGTTTAAGAGACTCCGATTCACCGATACCAAGCTCGGCTAATATGTCTTCTGTATGCTGGCCTCTGGCGGGAGGCGGCGACACAATCGAGCTTGGGGTCCGGTTCATCGAGAACGGCTGGCCGACAAGCCTCGTGTCACCAAATGGAATAGTGCCCGATGCCGGAGTTGCGATACCTAGATGCTCTACTTGTGGATCCGCAAAAACCTGATCAACTGAGTAGATTGGCCCGGTCGGCACGCCGGCCTCAAGTAGCGTTGCGACCCAGTATTCAGATGTATTAGTCATCGTGACTTCGGAAATAAGCGCGTTGAGTATATGTCGGTTCTCTGAACGATCCGCGTTTTTTAAGAATCGTGGATCATCAATCCAATCGGCATGGTCTAGTGCTCTGGCGCAACGTTGCCAAATCGCTTCTCCTGCGCAGGCGATATTGATTGAGCCGTTTGTGGTTGGGAAGACACCGGTTGGGATGCTCGTCGGATGATCGTTGCCAGCCTGCTTTGGGATTTCACTTTGGGTTAGCCACCGGGCGGCTTGGAAGTCGAGCATGAATATTTGTGACTGGAGGAGGCTGGTTTGTACCCACTGGCCTTCTCCGGACTTATTACGTTCCAAGAGTGCCGTTAATACACCCATCGCGCAGAACAAACCTGCACATAAATCAGCTATCGGGATACCGACCCGCATGGGTCCTTGTCCTGGTTCACCGGTGATGGACATCAAGCCACCCATACCCTGTGCGATTTGATCAAACCCGGGCCGTTTTGCGTACGGACCATCCTGACCAAATCCAGAAATACTTCCGAGGATGATTCTGGGATTAATTTTTTTTAGGCTCTCATAATCGAGGCCAAGACGGTCTTTCACATCAGGACGGAAGTTCTCGATCACCACATCGGCGGTTTTGATCAACTCTTTTAGGATCTGAATTCCGTCTTCGGATTTCAGATTAAGGGTCATGCTGCGTTTGTTTCTTTGCAGGTTCTGAAAGTCTGCCGTATTGCGTCCAGCGCCAAGTGTCCCGTCTGGCTCCACAGACTCGGGGGGCTCAATTTTAATTACGTCGGCACCCCAATCTGCGAATTGTCGGGCGGCTGTTGGGCCGGATCTTACGCGAGACAGATCAATGACGCGAATCCCGTTGAGGGCTTTTGATGCGAAGGTATGTGTCATGGTTTTTCTCCGATCATTGCGAGTGCTTTTACACACTCTCGGATGTTATTTTTTGGGTTAAACAGATGATTGATGCGCTCCTGAGCGGACACAATATCTGTGGTCTCGAGACCGGCAAACATCAGATTATTCTTAAATTTATCTTCAAGCTCTGGGTCTGTCATAGGCTCTTGCTTACCGCCTCTTAAACATGCCTGTTTGATGGTGTGGGTTTTTCCTTCAAGGTCGACAAAATCGAGCCAGCCCACATACTCCCCTGGATAGGGGTCTTCAGGGTTAATTGAGTAGGTAGTTTTTGATGTGATTGATTGGATGTCGTCTCTTGAAAGCTGGTCTTCGGTGAATTCACTTAATCCCGCTTTTCCGTCCAGGAACCCGATTGCGATGCAGTAAGGAACAGAAAACTTTGCGCCATAGGGTGTCGAAGGATTTCTTTTTTCGTCGAGTGGTTCCCATAATCGATGCACGGTACCTTCGCCAACGTGAGCGTGTATTTCTCTAACGTCCCCAATGCTGAGGATTTTTGAGGCTTGGATTGCACAGTCTACAAATGGTTGGGTCATGGTACCGCAGGCATATGGTTTGAATGCGAGGCCAGCGGAAATCCACTCTTCCCCGAATGACTCAAGGTGACCGAAATCTGGAGCGATAGAGTCATGAGCAAAGCCCTTGAATAATCCATGCGTTCCCTCGAATACGGTCCGAGGGCCAGTAAATCCGGCTTTAGCCATGACGGCAGACTTGATCCCAGCGGCGGCGGCCCAGCCTGGATGCATTCTCTTGGTCCACGTGCCTTCCGCTAGATATTCGATGATACCTGAGGCCATGGAGCCGACGATTCCGAGCGCTGACGCGGCCTGCTGCGCGTTAAGCCCGTACCCGATCGATGCTGTCAGACTTGCTCCAAACGCCCCTAAGATCGCGGTTGGATGAAATCCTTGCCGATGAATCGCCGTCGGGGCAACCAGAGCGAGCCTACAGATGAGCTCGGCACCGAACGCCATCGCCCTGATGAACTTATCTGGAGGGAGATCCTCTCGTTCGGCGACCGCCAAGATAGTCGGAATGATCACAGACGATACGTGGACAGGAGTGCCCTCGAAAGTGTCGTCGAAATCCTCTCCGTGTACCGCTGTTCCGTTGATCAGAACCGCGTCTTGCATCGTGAATCTTGATCCATGTCCAAACGCTGTTGTATCCCCGTGATCGACGCATGATGACTGGATTGCCTGAATGTAGTCGGTGTTGCGAGCGGAGAGCATAAGACCATACGCGTCGAGAGTGACTCGCTGCAACATCTTGCGAACTGATGCTGGAATCTTTGCGGTCTGGCCGGCGGAAATGACGGCGATATGTTCTGCAAGAATGACGGAGCTCATGGTAGAAAAGCTCCTCCGTTCACGTGAATTGTCTGGCCGTTGATGAATCCGC
>JBMZTF010000108.1:0-4412 GCA_049623565.1 Litorivicinaceae bacterium | reverse complement strand
AAACCGTTTGTTGACTGAGGCGAGTCCTTTGAGCCGGTCTAGAGGATTTTTCGGTCATACCTTAAATTAGCCATCTGATTCTGAAATCGGTCGGCAAACGACCGCCATTTAACTAAAAGAATAGGGGACAAATGAATTTAGAAACCGTGCTCGACGTGGAGCATTACTCTGACGCGTTATTTTCGTTCAAAACAACACGTAGCCCGGATATCCGACCATTTAAAGCGGGTCAGTTTACGATGATCGGGATGGCTGATGACGATGTCTTACGTGCTTACAGTATTGCCTCGGCGCCCGACGAGGAGTATCTCGAGTTTCTCTCGATCAAGGTGCCTGGTGGCCCACTCACGGAGCGGCTCAAAGATATTCAAAAGGGCGATCAGATCGAGGTCGGTGATCGTCCAACAGGTACCCTCGTGCTCGATAACTTGCAACCCGGTAAACGCTTATGGTGTGTGGCGACCGGGACAGGTCTCGCCCCGTTTCTCTCGATTATCAGAGACCCAAAAACGTTTGATCGTTTTGACCAAGTCATCGTGACCCACACAGTGAGAGTGACCCAAGAACTTGCATACGCCGACCTATTGTCGGCGCTGCCGATTACCTACTACCCGACGGTGACCCGGGAGCCATTCCAAACCTCTGGGCGAATCACCGAACGGATCGATAGCGGCGCGCTGTGGTCAGATCTAGGGCAAGGGCCCTGGGCAGTTGAAGATGACCGTGTAATGATTTGCGGCTCGCCCGAATTTAATAAAGATCTCCGGAGCCGACTCGAGGGCCTCGGTTTTACGCACGGAACCAACCGCGCTCCGGGGGAATTCGTGCAGGAGCGTGCGTTCGTGATGCAGCGGGCCAACTAGCGGTCCCGGAGTCGGCCCAGCATATCGAAGAGGATCGATGAGTCTTGGGTCCCAAGGCCCTGACCCATGATCGCGCGAAATTGGCTCGCGACGAACTCGAGGCACGGTAGACGAAGCTGTTGAGCCTCCGCTGTCTCAAGAGCGATGCCCACGTCCTTGGCATGGAGCCGTGCCTCGATCCCCGCACCGAAATCTTCGTCGATCATTTTCGGAGCCATCAGCGACATCATTTGACTCCCACCCATCCCATCTTTGATTGCCTCAAACACGGCCCGTGGGTCGGCGCCTAAACTTTTCGCGAACGCGAGACACTCAGCGACACCCTCAATGGTGATGGTTTGTGCGATCTGATTACTGAGCTTGGCAATCTGTCCATGCCCGGCATCACCGACACGTGTGACGGCCTTTGCGTAACAGTCGATGACTTGGTTTGCTCGTTCGCACGAATCCGGTGCCCCGCCCTGCATAACTATCAGGCGGGCTTCCTCAGAGGCCCACACCCCGCCTGATACCGGTGCATCGACGAAATCCATGCCAGCCCCTCGGAGCGTCTGGGCAATCTCCATCGTCCGTGCGGGGTCGATCGTCGAATGATCAATGAAGAGGGTCCCGGGCGACGCGCTATGCATTGCGCCCTCTGGCCCGATGAGGACAGACTCCACGTCATCAGTCCCAGTCACGTTGGTGATCAGGATCTCAACGTCCGTCGCGACCTCACCGAGGCTCAGACAGGGTGTCGCCCCCAGCTCTATCAGTTCCTTCGCCTTACCCTCAAACACCTCGGCGCGACGTGCGTAAAGTTTTAGTTTAAAGCCCCGATTGATAATGTGACGAGCCATCGGTAACCCCATGGTTCCGAGACCGATAAAACCTACTGTGAGAGTCATGCTTTGCCCTTAGGTCTGTTGTTTTATTTTTTAAAAAGACGCGTCACGCATCTTGCATTGATTATGTTGCAGTCCGCAACCGTTGCCGCCGCCGATCGTCCCTGGTGGGAGGCCGATATTGCGGCCGAAATGGCGAGTATGGAGGCCCAGAATGAGGCGATCATACAGGCGATTGATGCCGAGCTTCGCTACCACAACGCGGCGGTATTTGACGAGCTGGAGCGGGTGTCGGCGTATTACCTCGAGCAGACTGAGTCACGTTGGACCGAGAACGACGAGGCCGTGATCCGGGACGAGGTTCGACGGTTAAATGACTCGATGCGGCCCTACTTTGACGCGGGGCGACATCTATTCGACGTCGACAGTTACATGACTGACCGCGCCAAGCGGTAGGAATAGCTCACGCGTCATCACTCACCGGGATCTTTTGAGGGTTCGGTGTAGAGTGTTGTTCTGATGGCGAAGTCAGTAGACTGGCGGTTTTCCGGTCGGAACAACTGTGGCGTCGCGCGTCGCGCTCGGTCGATATAGCCTACCAGAGAGACTCCACGCGGCGGTTGATGCTTTTGGAATAACATAAACCGTATATCATTTTGTCGGCGTTTCTTGAGTCTCTGTGTGTGATATCGCCAAGTTTCCCTCGGTGGATTAGATATTGGAGATTTCTGGCCTTGTTAGAGATGCTGAGACGACACCAAACGGCCTACGCATACGTCCTCGGTTTTGTGGGTGTGCTGTGCTTTGCGGCAACCCTACCGTTAACGTCGATCGCGCTGGCTGATTTCTCTCCGACATTTATCACTATGATTCGTGCGGTGATTGCTGGAGTGGCGGCCTGTATCTGGCTTATCTTCAGTCAGTCAAGCCGACCAACACAAGGTGAGATCAAGCCGCTCTTGGTCAGCGGCCTGGGTCTGGTTTTTGGGTTCCCCTTGGCGATGGCCATCGGGTTACAGACGGTACCGTCCTACCATGGCGCCGTCGTCTTAGGGATCCTGCCACTAGTGACCGCGGGTCTATCCGTCATAGTGCATGGCTATCGGGCACGTCTCGGCTTTTGGTTGTGTGCCGTAGTGGGGGCAGGTCTGGTCATCGTATTTACATTGAGGGAGCAGGAGGGCTCGGTCGGTTGGGCCGACCTTTGGTTGGTACTGGCGGCGTTGATGGCGTCGTCAGGCTACGTCATCGCCGGCGATCTTGCGAAACGTCGACCAGGTCCCTGGGTCATCTGCTGGTCACTTGTGTTGTTGTCACCGATCTCTCTGATCGGGACCGTGTTGGTGTGGCCCGACTTCTTTTGGGTGCGACCAGAGGGTTCACTGTTCGCCTTGCTTGCGCTTGGTCTGTTCTCAATGTTCTTTGGCTTCTTTGCGTGGAACACGGGCCTGGCCCTTGGCGGTATTGCTGAGGTGGGACAGGTGCAGCTACTTCAGCTCTTCCTGACCCTCATGTGGGGAAGTATTTTGCTCGGAGAGGTTGTGACGCTCGACGTCTGGGTATTTGCTTCTCTGGTTGCGTTGACTGTCTATATCGGGAGGAAGCTTGCCTGATCTTGAGAATCTCAGGCGTGGTCCCAGGTCGATGTTTACTTCACTCAAGAACATCTGCGCTTAAACTTTTTTTTGGTGTAATTGCGACAAATTCTTCAGTACTAGTGGGAAGTGCGTTATCAAATCAGAACTGTAATGTTTTTCTTATCTCGACCAGTTCGATCATCCTATCGACAGAACGGATCGACGCGCTGGGCGTAAACATTGTCTGACCCCTTATTGGGACTGTTTGCGGTGCGATTCTTAATTAAGGGGGTCGTTTTCAAAAATAAATATAGATTAATGACCCGGCACGACCATGATTTGACCTTGTTTTACTTGGAGGTCAACGGATGCACCGATGTCGAACAGGGTCGAGCCACGCTGATGTGTCTCATCGATTAAGATTAGGTGTCCGCTGACGTCGACGCCATATCGGACAATGTTCCCGTGAAACTCCATGTGCCCCACTGTGCCCTGAAACTGCACGTTACCCGCTTTACATTTTGTTCCGGCCTTCGATATACGGACGTTTTGTGGGCGAAATACGATCGCGCCTTCATTCTGTGACTGGGTCCCAAGGTTTATTACCACGCCGTTTTCTGATTGAAACACGCAACTTCCATCCTTTCCCGCAGACATCGTACCCTGCAATACATTAGCGGTACCTAAAAAGTTAGCCACAAAAAGATTACAGGGTTTATCGTAAAGTTCGACCGGGGCACCGACCTGTTGGATCACGCCGTCATCAAGGACCGCCATCCTGTCTGAAGTAGTGTTAGCCTCTTCTTGATCATGGGTCACAAAGATCGTGGTTAGCTTAAGCTCTTTTTGCAGGTCACGGATTTCTCTGCGCATCTGCACACGTAAATTGGCGTCCAGATTCGAAAGTGGCTCGTCTAGTAGCAATACTTTGGGCTCAACAACAACGGTTCTGGCTAGTGCTATTCTCTGCTGTTGACCTCCTGACAATTGGGAAGGCCGTCGTTCCGCAAGATCAATCAGTCCTACCATATCGAGAGCTGCGTCTACTCGGCGCTTGATTTCGGGGGCAGGAACGCCTCGTTCTTCCAAACCAAAAGCGACGTTCCTATGAACGGTCATGTGAGGCCAAAGCGCATAACTCTGAAACA
>JBMZTF010000107.1:0-4527 GCA_049623565.1 Litorivicinaceae bacterium | reverse complement strand
GCATTTCCATTGGAATCGCGGTGTCGCATTTTACCCTTGAGCATGTAAGTCACTGTTTCAAAGCCACGATGTGGATGCGGCGGGAACCCGGCCACATACCCCGCCGGATCATCATTCCGAAAATCATCAAACATCAAAAACGGATCAATGTAGTCCGCGCCGGCTAAACCAATTACCCGCCGAATATCTACGCCTGCGCCGTCTGAGACACGCCGACCATTGATTACTCGTACAATTGAAGCCACGACTCTTTCCCTTTCCTTTTTTTATCCCGCCCATACTGTAGGCGCTAGGAAAAATTTTCAAAGTGCATTGCGGCCATCAATATCAATCCGTCTTGGCACGAATACCGAGGAACACTGATGCCACAACTGATCTGTATCGACCCAGCTGAACAAATAATTGATGTAAAATTTGAGCCAGGAGAAACCATCCTTCAGGCCACACATCGCGCGGGCGTTGACGGAATTATTGCTGAATGCGGAGGCGGTTGCTCCTGCGCGACATGCCAAGTGATTTTAAATGCAGATTGGGACGAGACTCTTGACGCTCCGAGCGCTCAAGAGGCTGATATGCTGTCCTTCGCAATCGATCCGACACCCTATTCGCGCCTTGCCTGCCAGGTGGAACTGAACGAAAACCATGACGGGCTCAGACTTCTAGTCGCCAAACGGCAGTACTGATGAAAATTGGGATTATTGGTGCTGGGCAGGCAGCGTGTACGCTAATCGCAGAACTGATTCGGGGCCAATTTGATGGCAACATCCTTGTATTCAACCGAGAATCACGTAGCCCCTACCAACGCCCTCCGCTATCTAAGTCCTGGTTGAAAAACCCAACAGATACTCAGTCAATTCGATTATTACCCGAGCCCATCGAAACTCACTCCTCAGTTCAGTGGATTCAAGAACATGTTCAAGCAATCGAACCCGACAATGGAGCTATCCTGGCAAACAAACGCCACACGGTAGATCATATTATCTTAGCGACCGGTACCCGGGCCAAAAGGCTCACCATCGACGGACTCCCGTCAGATAAAAGCCACGTGATTCGGACACTTGACGACGCGGTCCGTCTGAATCACAAACTTAGTGACTCACTCAATATCGCAATCTTAGGGGCGGGATTCTTGGCCTTCGAGCTCGCCTCAAGCCTCGACCATCCGGAACGCACAATCCGAGTTTTAGCCAGAAGTAACCGCGCACTCCCACAAATCTCTGTGAAAGCGGCCGAACGGCTAGTCGACCAGTCGCCCGCGTCTATTTACGTTGGTATCCGAATCGACCGGTACGACGACGAAAGCGCCGTGCTAGTCACCAATCATGGACCAATCCCTGCAGATTTAGTGATTATGGCAGTCGGAGCGGAGCCTAATACAGAGCTTGCAGAGGCTTGCGGCCTTGGCTCAAATGAGGGCATCCCAACAGACTCCTTTATGCAAACGAACAATCCATTGGTCTCAGCGATCGGTGAAGTGAGCTTGCATAATCAGCCACATCTAGGCGAGTCGGTGCGTATCGAATCAATCTCTGAAGCGAACGATACTGCGATCACACTCGCGAAACGCCTTCTTGGCCAACCTGAGCCCTTCAGCGCAACGCCCTGGTTCTGGTCTGATCAAGGGGGCTTAAAATTACAAATCGCTGGACTCTGCGCGCGCAGTGACGAAGAAAGTTGTCTGCTCGATACCGAGACAGAACGTGTTGTAATCCGTCATCGAGGCGACCAGATAACAGCGGTCGAGGCTATCAACGCAGCCAAAGAATTTATGGCCGCTCGGCGGTTGTTTGAAGAAGACGGAATCAGTCTCAAAGCGACCCTCGAACAGGGCTCATTGTTTAGGCTACTTCAGTCATCTAGGTCTTGAAGCTCAGCAGGCATCTGCTTCGTAGACGACACACCTAAAGCCTTCAACTGCTCAGCGCGACGAACTAGGTTACCGCGCCCCAACGACAACCGCTGCCCTGCCTTGTCAAATGCTTCTTGTGATCGCCTGATTTTATCACCAACGTCTTGAAAGCTCTCCGCGAACAACACAAACTGGTCGTAGAGCTTGCCGCCCAAATCTGCTATCTGGCGCGTGTTACGATTTTGATGTTCTATCCTCCAGACATGCTCAACGGTGCGTAATAAGGCAAGTAATGTGGATGGAGAGGCAATCACAACACCCTGAGCGAGTGCATCGGTAAAGAGTTGTGGCTGGGTCTCAAAGGCAGCAGAGAATGCTGGCTCGACGGGAACAAACATTATAACAAAGTCGACTGTCGTGATGCCCGGAAGTCCTGAATAGTTTTTACCCGACAACCCTCGTACATGAGTTTTTAGCGAATTTGTATGTGCCTTTAATGCATCCAATCGCTCAGTGTCATCGACTGCTGATGTCGCACGCTCATAGTCTTTCAACGATAACTTGGCGTCAACAATCAAACACTTCTCATCGGGCAGCGAAATCACTACGTCTGGTTGTAATCTCGATCCCTCATCGGCAGTAAAACTTTGCTGACGAGAGTACTCGTAGCCCTCACGAAGACCGGACGCACTTAAGACCTGATCTAAAACCAATTCACCCCAGTTACCGGCAGTTTTATTTTCGCCCTTTAAGGCGCGGGTTAGGTTGATCGCATCCTCAGACATTTTTTGGTTCAACGCTTTGAGCGACAAAATTTCTTGGCGGAGTGACACACGGTCCCGAGTCTCGTTTTCGTAGACTTCATTGACACGCTTCTTAAACGCATCGAGCTCTGTGGTCAAAGGCTTTAACAGTTGTGTTAGCGAGTCGCTATGCTGCGAGGTCAATTCTTTAGAGCGCTCATTCAAAAGCTTTTGAGATAGTGCTTCAAACTCAGCTTTCATCAATGTAGTTTTTTGCTCGAGATCTGTATTAGCCTCCGAACGTAGAAAAAGCTCAGCCAGTTCAGCTTTTGCTTTGAGCCAGAGTTTTGCAAAGTAAGCGGCCAAGATGGCGCCCACGGTAGCGATGACTGCCAGTACCCAAGTGATTTCCATGTCTCAGATCTCCCCCGCCTCCGGTATGATGACACTCCTAGGTCAACCTCACCACCGGAGTCTCAATGTCAGACCTTGAAGACAACTTGTTCAAAACACCACTCTCAAGTGCGGGCGGGTTCCGTTTTGATGAAAAAGTAGCCCTGGTCTTCCCTGACATGATCCGCCGAAGTGTCCCTGGCTATGGACACATAGTCGGCTCAAGTGGACTGATCGCTAAGCGCTACGCCAAAGCTAATACGGTCATCTATGATTTAGGGTGCTCACTCGGCGCTACGACGCTCGCGATCGCGGGTGAGGTTAAGACACCTGGATGCCGTATCATCGCTGTGGATAATTCTGAGGCAATGCTGGCACAAGCTAGGACGAGACTGTCTGGACCCGTGATTGATACGTTACCGATCGACTGGGTGTGCGAAGATATCTCTGACATGACATTCGAACCATGTTCGGTTGTCGCACTGAATTTCACGTTGCAGTTTATTGAGAAAGGCAAGCGTGAGAAATTATTGAGCGATGTCCGTCGTGCGCTGTACCCAGACGGCGCGCTCATTTTAGCTGAAAAAATCGTCCAAGAAGATGCAAAATCACAGGATACCCTTAACACGTTACATTTGGATTTCAAACGAGCCAACGGCTACTCGGAGCTTGAAATCGCTGGGAAACGCCAAGCGATCGAAAACGTGCTTGTTCCTGAGACAGCTAACGCTCACATCGAAAGACTCACTCGCGTTGGGTTTAGGGAGGTCACAGAGTTCTTTCACTGCCTAAACTTCAAAGCCTGGATCGCCGTTGCATGACCACTATTCAAGACGCATGGACTCATCCCGACCTTCCGTGGCTGTCTGACCTTGTCACACGGCATCAGTCTGTCATTACGAGACGTCTTGGTCACGGAGATTTAAACCGCTGGTCGGAAGCCTTATCGAACATCCCGACTATCAGTACAGACACGCTGTCACTCGGTCGCGCTGTAGGGCTCGATAGTATTCCTAAAGACACAGAAGAGCCACTCGAAGACGCACTTCGGGGCCTGATGCCTTGGCGAAAGGGTCCCTTCAAGTTCGGTTCAATTGAACTCGATACCGAATGGCGCAGCGATCTCAAATGGGACCGTTTGAACACAACAATCAATCTTGCAAATCATCGTGTGCTTGATGTGGGATCGGGGTCTGGCTATTACCTCTGGCGGATGCTTGAATTAGGCGCTGCCGAGGCTCTTGGGATCGATCCGAGCATTTTATTTCACTGTCAGTTTGCGGCGATAAAAAGCTTACTTGGACACCCAAAAGCCGCGTCTCTTCCCGTCACACTCGAAGAGTTTGATGCCGGAGTTCTGGATTTCGATACCGTTTTCTCCATGGGCGTTTTGTATCACAGAAAAGATCCGATCAATCACCTTGAGCATCTAAAACGTTGGGTTAAACCTGGTGGTCAGCTTGTTCTAGAGACACTAGTAGTCGATGGTGACGAGACCACGTGCCTTATCCCACCGGACCGTTACGCACGGATGAATAACGT
>JBMZTF010000106.1:0-4594 GCA_049623565.1 Litorivicinaceae bacterium | reverse complement strand
CCTTAACGCCTCCGTCGTATCCGGAACGGCCGTCGCAGATTACGCTCTGATGCACGATAGTGCCTGGCTTGCATTCACAAAGGGTCTCGGGTGTCCAGTCGGGGCGGTTCTTGCCGGATCAAGAGACTTCATACGTGAAGCTTGGCACTTCAAACGCATGTTTGGAGGCGCCATGCGTCAGACCGGTGTGTTAACGGCAATGTGTCTGTACGCATTGGATCATCATGTTGAGCGCTTGGCGGAGGACCATGCTCGCGCAAAGCGAATCGAGACAGCGCTTGAGGGGTGTTCGTTGTTTGCGCGCGTGCTTCCCGTGGAAACAAACATCGTGTTGGCCGAAATATCGCCTGCCGCCGAGCTTTCCGCTGCGGAACTCAGAGACTTCCTCGCGTCGAAAAACGTCAAGGTCATGGCTGTCGGTAGTAATCGTATTCGGATGATCACACACCTGGACATAGACGATGCCGCGGTGTCTTGTTTGATTGAAGGTATCGAAGCCGCGGACACTTCACTCGGCCATCGGTGACAAGCCAACAAAAATCATAGACTATTTGCATTCGCGTTCTGCCTGGGGCTTGCTTTGGAAACTACCGGATCTTTTGCTATTTGGGTGGATGCCGACGCGTGCCCCAAGCCGATTAAGGCGCTTGTGTTCCGGGCGTCCGACCGTCTTTCTATCTCAGTATTTTTGATCGCGAACGGTTTTTTGAAAAACCCCCCGCATCCAAATGTGTCTGTCGTTCAAGTGTCGAAGGGATTTGATGTTGCTGATAATGTGATTCTGGAGCGGATGCGAGCGGGAGACCTAGTGGTGACGCAGGATGTTCCTTTGGCCGCGGAGGTCGTTGAAAAAGGGGGATTTGCAGTCAATCCACGGGGTACCTGGTACGACAGCGAGTCGGTAAAATCGTATCTACGGCGCAGGAACGAGCGGGAAGAGCTAAGGGAAGCCGGATTGATTCAGGGTGGTCCTTCGCCATTTTCCGCGAAAGATACTCAACAGTTCGCACGTGTATTTGATCAGTTCCTCGCGAGACTGAAACACTAGGCATGTGGTTCTCGAAATCAGAAACCGCAAAAGCCAAAGTGGTTGAGTCGACCATCAACCTAACGTACCCGGTTTCTGTCCGGAGATCTTCGCGGAGACGGTCAATTGAGTTACGGGTTACTGGAGCGTCCGAAGTCCGGATCTTATGCCCCCTAGAGATCTCCGATACCCAAATAGTTGATTTCGTGAGATCTAAAGCTGACTGGATTGAGTCGAAGCTACTGCTAAACCAAACGCGCGCAGCGATAGCAAGCCCAGATTATGAGTCTGGTTCGATTTGGCAACTCAGGGGGCAGAGGTTTGTGCTGGCGCTTAGTGTTGGGCCTCGTTCAGTGATCCTTGGTACGGAACAGTTGCGAGTTAAGACTGATAGCATAGGCACCGAGAAAGTTAAGAGCATACTCAAGAGCTGGTATATCCAGCAGGCCGAGGATTGTCTTTTGGGACGGATACAGCATTTCGCTAGCCGTTTGGGTGTCAAACCTTCGAGGGTGCAGTTAAGACAGTATCGCTCACAGTGGGGACGTTGCAATTCTCGTCAAGAGATAGCCTTCGATTGGCGGGTGATTATGGCGCCAGATTCTGTGATCGATTATTTGGTGATACACGAGTTGTGTCACATCAAGCACTTCAACCACTCATCAGACTTTTGGAGCTTAGTTGGCTCTCTGCAGCCAAACTATAGGGAGTCAAAAGACTGGTTAAGAGCCAATTCCTACTGGATAAAACAAACCTTCAGGAGTGTTTAAGGGACCGGTCATCTGATCTTTGTATTCGGCGGGCTTGCCCAGGGAAGGCGCCTGATTAATTTACTATTTGGCAGGACTGATGAGCGCCCTGGATGTCCTGTCACACAAGACTGCTCAGTAATGGCGAACTGCTTCATGTGATTGTTCTGAGTCCAGCCCCGTAATCGTGGAAGACTTATATAAGTATGGGTGGCTGCCTGAGAGCTTGGTGGTCAGCTTGTAGCCCGTTGTTGGCAACTTGTACACATGCCTTGAATCTCGACAACTTGATTCTCGAAAGGTTTGAATTGATTCGATAACTGCATGTTCATTTGACTGGCGAGTTCACAACTTTCTTCGACAGACTCGCAACGGATGCAATGTTGGATAACGTGGAACTGATGCTTATGCTCGTCGTTGCAGACAATAAACCGATTTGCGGATTCGATTTTATGAACCATCCCGAGCCTGATCCAGAAGTCGAGGCCGCGGTAGACGGTGCTGATATTGAGGTTCTCACCCTTTGAATTAATATTGTCTCTGAGCTCATACGCAGACATCGGGAGCGTGTCGGTTTCTAGAGTTTCTATAACGATGAGTCGTTGCTGTGTGAGTGTCTTACCAGCCCTACGGACCGTGTCAGCCAATACAGTCCTATCGATCGCCATCGGCGCCAGGAACGATCGGAATCATGTCCTCCCCCAGGTCAAGAGTCGTCACGGTGACGTCAACTAAACTGTATCCACTGTCAGCGATCTCGAAGCTTTGTGTGATCACAGACAGTCTCCCCGATACGATCACGGGCTCGTAGAGATCTCGAAGTTCTGTTGGCGAGTCCGTGCTGTCGACTAGCAGTGTCTGGTTCATTGGAGGCGGCGGGACATGGATACATTGTCCCGCCTCAGGTACCAGTAAAAATTGGGAGACTTTGGAATCCTTAACTTCGATCGGGACCATAAACCCCGCGAGTTCGGTCGTTGCGCCCTCAAGTGTTGGGTCGATGACCTTCCCCGCGGCATCTAATTGCGACTGGAATTCCGGATTAAAAAGCAGTTCATAACCAAAATCTTTAGGCACGAAGTCATAGGTCCCTGCCGGTATTA
This sequence comes from Litorivicinaceae bacterium, assembly GCA_049623565.1. Lineage (GTDB taxonomy): Bacteria > Pseudomonadota > Gammaproteobacteria > Pseudomonadales > Litorivicinaceae > HIMB30. Next base: position 1,715 of record JBMZTF010000106.1, on the reverse strand, counting down.
GTCGATCCCAGGCGTTTTCCCAGCGGACAAAATCCTCCTCGGTCGCCTCATATGCAAACGTGGTTTGCATGGTGATGAGCAGAGAGCAGATTGCGTAAGCAAGATACTTCAATGTGAAAACCCTCTCGCAAGTGAGCGGCGGTAAACTAGGGCGGCCGGGATGAGACTGGCACAAAGCCCCGCCAAGACGATTATCATTAATATCTTGAACTCCGGGAAACTAATCCAGGTCAGGTCAATACGAATGCCCGCCCATTGTGACAGAAAGTCTGCTACCCCCCAGGTTAAAATTCGAACCAGGCCGATGGAAAGGAAGACCGAAATGATGCTGACTAGTGCGGTTTCAATTAGTACCATCGACGCGAGATGAGCGGGTGTCGCCCCCAGCGATCTCAAGATTGTCATTTCTCGGGTGCGGCTATCCAGACCGGTTAAGATCATGGTGACCATACCTATCAAACTAATACCGATGATTAACCAATTGAAGATACGGAAAACAAAATCAACCGAACCAACCATGGACCACAATTCGGCAAGCGCGATGCCTGGAATTACTGCACTCACGGCCTCCTCGGGGTACTCATTAATCGACCGAGAGACTTTGAATAGGTTGAGTTTTGAGGTGAGACCCAAATACGCGGCCGTGATGGTCTTGGGATACAGACGTTCTTTGGGGATTTGAGATATGTCTAGATTTTTGAGTGAAACAGTCTTGCTGCCATTTTTCCACCCGAGGTGAATCAGCTCGTACCCCTCGAGGCTAACGAAGATGGCTTGGTCCGTTGGGGTCCCTGTTGGATCCAGAATTCCTGAGACTCTAAACGCGAAGTCATCATGTGTCGCACCCAGACCCTCCGAGCCGTGGGTCACGAAGATTGACGAACCGATCGAATAGCCGAGCTCGCTAGCGACAGTGCTCCCGATGACAACATCATTCAGATCATTAAACGGTCGGCCCGCACTAAACGTGAGCGACTGATCACCACCGAATTGGATATGGTCAAAGTATTTGGTTGTGGTGGAGATGACTCTGAAGCCCCGGTGACTGTCTCCGAGTGCGATCGGAATTGCCCAATCGATAAGTGAGCTGCGCTCGATGTCTTTTAGTGTCTCTGTCGTGATGTTATTAGTTGGCCTTCCGAGGTGGAACACTGTGTAGAGAATCAGTTCAATACCACTTCCTCGCGGGCCGAGCACTAAATCAACGCCACCCAGACTCTGATTAAATCCTTTCTTTGTCGCGTCCTGTATACGGTCGACCGCGAGTAAAAGCGCCATCGAAGTGGTCAGCGCGAGAATTACGAGGATGGTCGGAATCATCCTTGATCGCACAGAAGCCGCAGCGATACGAATCATGACGAGTCTCCAATTGTTAGGACTCGGTCAAACAGTGGGATGATCGAAGGATTGTGGCTCACCACGATGACTGCCTGTGTTTCGGGGTCAATGGATGAATTGAGTTGATCCATAAAAAGCTGAGTTGCATGTGGGTCAAGTGCGGAGGTTGGCTCGTCCGCAATGATTAACTCAGGCTGTCCGATGAGCGCCCGGATGAGGGCTACTCTTTGTTGTTGGCCGACACTTAGCTCGCTCTGCTTTCGCTCAAGCAGATTAATTGATAGTCCTAATTTGGTTGCCAAATCTTCAATTACTTGCCGCGCGTTGCCAACTACCGAACGGCGTCGGGGTGAAAATTGAAGACCAAGCAGCGCATT
>JBMZTF010000105.1:0-4746 GCA_049623565.1 Litorivicinaceae bacterium | reverse complement strand
ACATGTCGATAAGTCGCGCAAAGATTTACGCGGGCGGTCTAACCTTCGTGATTCCTCTTGGGGTGATGATTTATCTGTTGATGGCGGGGGTAACTCCATCCTACGCCGCCTCTGGCGCTATCGGTGTCCTCATCGCCGCCTCCTGGATCTCTTGGCTGATTGGGCAGGCCATTGGCTCGCGGGATATGCAATCTAACGTAATGAATATCAAGAGAATCTGCGAGGCGTGCTTGTTCGGAGTTAGGAGCGGTGTGTTGACCGCTATCCTCATGGTCTCTATCGGGGTCATAAATAACGCTATCGTGACCAGTGGTATCGGTAACGGTTTTTCTTTGATGATCGCACAGTGGTCGCAAGGGTCTCTTGGGGTTGCCATCCTGCTAATCGGGTTAGCCTCGCTAGTTTTAGGGATGGGGCTCCCGGTGACCGCGGCTTACATCATCATGGCTATTCTCTGCGCGCCGGCCTTGGCTGGCATTTTAGCTGACACCATGATCGTGGAGCAGCTCATGGTTGGCCTAACTGATCCATCACAATCGGCGTTGTTTATGCTTGTGGACAGCCCCTACGTGGCGAAGGTGGCGACGGGTATGACAGAGCAAGAGGCCTGGAGTTTGGTCGCTGCGATACCCTTCGAGGTCGCGATGACCCTGAGGCCGGTGTTGGTGGATGTCGAGTCGTTGACCGGATTCTTGCTGATAGCCCACCTAATAATTTTCTGGTTGAGTCAGGACAGTAACGTGACCCCGCCCGTGTGTCTGGCCGCATTTACCGCCGCAGGTATAGCCAAGTCGCCGCCTATGGCTACTGGTTTTCAGGCGTGGAGAGCCGCGAAAGGCCTCTACATCGTGCCACTTTTATTTGCGTATACGCCTCTGATAACTGGTTCGTTACTTGAGATGCTGCAGATCGGTGTTTTTTCGTTATTCGGTATCTATGCCATCAACGCCGTGATCGCTCGATATGCTGAGGGGCCGTTAGTTTTCTGGAATTGGCCGTGTCTTGTTGGCGGGGCCGCACTCTGTTTTATCCCCCTAGATCTGCTCCTTAACCTGATCGGATCATTCTTGGTGTCGCTTGTCATGCTGTGGACCCACCGACAAAACGAGTTCTTTAATCACCCCACTACCGAAGACTAATCTGTGGTTTAATCAAGATTACTAAGAATCTTCGGAGTTCTAAATGCGATTTTTCATTTTTGCTTCAGCGCTGTGTCTCATCAGCGGTTGTGTCTCAATTTTTTAACTTCAGGTTATGCGAAAGGATCCACACCACGCTAGGTTAGAGGCGAACAGGGAGCTTCATGCCAGGCCTTTTCCTGAATTAAGTGCCGAGTGCCACCTGGTACATATTTGTGTCCGGGTGTCGCCGACTTCTAGAGAAGACGTTCGCCTGTGGATCAGGGAGAGGGTTCCAGAGTTTCCGGATGACTTCCAGGGCCACTGGGAGTATCACCACGGGGATCTCTGGATTCGTGTTGAGCGCCATACCGAGTTCGTGTCTATCACGCAGGTAATTCCGACCGGGTCTGCATGTATGCAGTTCCTTGATCAAACGTGGATTGATCGGTCGCCTCAGGACGTTCTCGTGCTGACTGAGTTGCACTCGGGAATCAAGTTGGATCTCCCGGAAAAATATGATGCGGTCAGTGAGATGCGGGAGGGTGCAGTGACAACCGCGGCGCGTTTTGAGCCCGACCAAGACGGGCTGACCGCGTGGTGGGTCTCTTTTTCCAGTGACCCTGGAGACGAGTCTGCTGGGCGTTTTATACAGATGATTCTAGAGATAGAAACCTACCGAACATTAGCCGTCATGGGGATGGATGGAATCAGAGCGGTCCATCCGATCTTGCAGCGGGTCGCCAATGAGTTACCCAGCAGCGACTCGGCGGAGACAGATCATTCAAAAATGATGGAGACGCTGTCGACTCTCTCGAAACAAGAGAGTGAGCTTCACCAAATATGGGAACGCCTCGCGTGGAGGATCGGTGCCAACAAGGCCTACCATGATCTGGTTTTTGAACGACTGGTGCAGCTGAGGGCTCACGGTAGAGATGAGTCGGTCGGGATCAGACACTTTCTCAAGCGGCGGCTGACCCCGGCCATCGCTACCGCCGATACGATCATGCGCAGGCGGTCAGAGTTATCCAATCAGATCGACGAGAGGGCACAACTGCTGAGGACGCACCTGCAGCTGAACTTACAGAGCCAGACCCGTGATTTGTTGGCGAGTCTTGATAAGAGTGCAGTTCGCCAGACCCGGCTGCAGTCTGCAGTTGAGGGATTGTCGACCGTGGCTATCGCCTATTACGCGGTGGGATTGATCTCTCCGATGATCGAGCCATTTGTCGATCCGACGATGAAAGATTGGGTGAAGGCAGTTGTCGCCCCGGTCGTCATTGGTCTCGTCTGGTGGTCGCTGTCACGGATACGGAAGAAGTTTAGTCAAAGCAGCACGTCTTAGTCCTGTGGGTTTGGGATGATCTGCCGAAGCGTCGAATCCTACTGCAGGAGATCTGAGATCAGCGTCAAACGGATTGGTTGTAATGCCCGAAGAGGCGGTGCATCACTTATCCGGAGGCTTGCCGCAATCGGGCACTAATCGACCATTAGGTCTCTCATGAATAGGGGTAAGCCAAAGGCTCCGTGATGCGCCTCGGGCGTGTAGTACCTAAGGCTGGGCAACATTTGTGTGCGTCTGGCCAAGTCATGGACCGATGGGGTGTTGATCGATGACTTAGATGCAAATCCCATAGCCATTGCACCGCCCACGTAGGTGGGCACTGGGGTCAGATAAAATGAGCGTGTCTGGAAACATGATCTCCAGCGACGATAAGTGTTCGTCACCTCGTCGCCTTGCATATAAGGTACGCCATTCTGTGTGACAAGAATGCCGTTATTGGTTAATGCTCCAGCGCATCCCTTATAAAAAGTAGATTCAAAAAGTACTTCGCCTGGCCCGATGGGATCGGTCGAGTCGGTGATGATGACGTCAAATTGCTCGCGATTATTGGCTATAAAAGCAGCCCCATCAGCGATGACTAGACTGAGCCTTTTATCACTGAATGCGCCATCTGAATGCTTTGGAAAATACTCAATACACATATCGATTACAGCGCGATCGATTTCTACCTGTGTCACTGACTCGACACTCGGATGCTTCAGGACTTCACGTAAAATCCCGCCGTCACCGCCACCGATTATCAGGACCCTTTTAGGGCAGGCGTGTGTGTTCATTGGGACGTGGACCATCATCTCGTGATACACGAACTCATCGGCTTCGGTGGTCTGTATAACCCCGTCGAGTGCCATGACGCGACCAAACCGTGGATTTTGAAAGATAACGAGGTGCTGGTGGTCTGTGGTGGCTTCGAACAGGGTTTGTCCTCGCTCGAAGCTCTGGCCCCACTCTGGATAAAGGGTTTCTTGGTAGCGCATCAGCGGATCTTGCCGCGACGTTCTTCGACTACCTCTGAGCGAGAAGGGCGGAAATAACGGCCTAGGATCTCGACCGCCCGGTGGGGATTAGAATCACCGCACATAAACACGTCAAAAGCGGCGTAATCTTTTTCGGGCCACGTGTGGACCGAGATATGGGATTCCGCTAACACAGCGACACCGCTGATCCCGCCGTTTGGTGTGAAATGGTGCAGATGGATATGTAAGAGGGTTGCATTGCACTCCTCAACGCACGTGCGCATCGCTGCTTCCATCCTCTCCAGGCAGTCGATACCTTTAGCGCCCCAGAGATCTATTATTAGGTGCGTTCCTGCGAAGATTTCGCCGTCTCTGCAAATGAAGTGATCGAGAGATTGATCGCGACCTTCGATCTGGTCGTATTGTGGCCAATGCTTTGTGGCGACCGCAGTCAAGGATGTGCTCAATTCAGGTGATACCCCCTGGATCTATTTGAATGTATAACTGATGCGATACACCCATGATTCCGAAGGCGTCGCGCGGCTAAGAGAGCATAAATCCTCGTGTTATCAGCTCAAGTAGCGCGAAGTGTATTGATTTTTGCTGGTTGTGCAAGAAAAAATATTTAAGGAACAGGATGCTATCGGGTTTTGAACGAAGTAGGTCGCCCAAGTTGACTTTGAGTTAGCGTAAGCGCTGAAAGCTAATTTTGCGTCGTAAAATACCGAGACTTGTGAAGAGCAAAAAGGACCAGGTATGTCCTCGCGCGTATCTTGCGATTTTCATTTTGGTTTAGGAGAACGTTCACGCCGCGTCTGTCAGGCCTTGTTTATCAGTCTGAAAAGCGAGCTCGGATACATTTGTAACGGTCGATGGGTAGACGGCCGAGTCAGCTATCGCCTTCTTAACGATAAACCCACTCCCAATGACGATAAATACCATATTCACGACAGCAGACGGCCATGCCTCAGAATATGCGCTCGACACAGCGATCAAGATGCAGCTGATCACAGACGTACCGTGGAATAGGTAGCTCGTACCGTTGATCCAGCCACGCGCCAAGCTGAAGTACGCCGCGAGGTAAATTATACCTCCAGCAAAACCAAGCCCGAGCATGATTGCATCTAACACTTACGTTTACTCCGGAATTCTTGTGAATCGGGCGTGCAGTCTATCTGGTTTTTTCGGTACAGCAAGAGGGAATAATCAATTATTTTTCAGATACTTGGAATGCTTTTGGAACACAAAATTTTTGGCTCCTAATGAGTTTTTTGTACTTTTTTGAGTTGATTTAGCCGCCTGACTCGGATTCAGGGCATGATAATTAGTA
>JBMZTF010000104.1:0-4792 GCA_049623565.1 Litorivicinaceae bacterium | reverse complement strand
TTCTGGCCCGCCATGGGACCAAGACCTCCCATCTGCCACATGAGCCACTTCATAACGTAATACCGAGCACGCAAATCCGTCGGATAGAATTTACCCGTCTTCTCTGCGAGATAAAGTAAGATGGCCCCCGACTCAAACAGATCCAGCGGGGGGCCCCCACCAACCGGATCATGATCTACGATCGCGGGGATCCGATTATTTGGCGATAATTTGAGAAAGTCAGGTTGAAACTGATCACCTGCACCGATATTGATCGGGTGGATGGTGTAGTCGAGTCCACACTCCTCGAGCATCATCGTAATTTTGTTGCCATTTGGGGTTGGCCAGTAATACAGATCGATCATTGTCACCTCCTTGGTTCGCAAGGAATGTGGCCCCGCTTAGACTGAAAAACAAGGATTTTCGTAAGATTCAACTATGACAACACTTCGACAAACCCTGCTCACGCTCGCAAACCGTTTACTTGAGACCCTTCCCGAATCAGCTGCCTCGATAAATTGGGAGCATACGTTATGCGCCCGATGGGTTCACGATCGGGCGAACATGGGTCACCTGCGAGCCCTAAAACCACGGCTCGATCAAACGTTTGAGGGTCTGATTGGGGTTGATCATCAAGCGTCCCAGTTCAAGGCGAATATCGAATTATTCCTAAGGAGGTTGCCGGCGAATGCGACCTTACTTTGGGGCGCACGCGGCACAGGGAAATCCTCGATGGTTCGGGCCGCATTGACTGCGTACCATGACCAGGGCCTGAGGATCGTTGAGGTCGAAAAGGCTCACCTAGGCGACTTGCCCGGCATCGTTGAACAAATACGCGCGGCGCCCTTCCAGTTTCTGATTTACTGCGATGACCTGACATTTGAGGATGGTGAGAGAGAATACTCAGGACTAAAGACCATACTCGACGGTACCCTCGAAGAATTCGGTAGCAACATTCTTGTGGTCTGCACCAGTAACCGTCGCCATCTGGTCTCTGAGCCCATGAGTGACAATCTGCAAGCGACGGTGGTCAATGGAGAGATACACCAGGGCGATGCTATCGAAGAACGCGTCTCACTATCCGACCGGTTCGGGCTTTGGCTTTCGTTCTACCCATACCCGCAAGACATCTACATCGCGATCGTGAAATATTGGTACGAAGAGCTCGGCCGAGACTTGCCTTTACCAGAGTTCTCAGAAGCCTTGGCTGTCGAAGCCAACCGTTTTGCCATTGGTCGTGGTGGACGGGGTGGGCGCGTGGCGCGGCAGTTCGTCATTGACCAGATGGCCAAACAGCTCCTGGAAAAAAAACTGTAACGCAATATTGAATTTGACAAGCGGCAGGGATTTAGTATCGTCCTCTCATCGAAAGCTGAAATTGAAAGGAGGTGATCCAATGTCTAGTGAATTGTGTCAAATGTTGAGTGATGTTGGTTGCCGTAGCGGGAATCAGGGTAACTCCTGAAGACTTACAGCGACTCATAGAAATGTGATCACTCAAGATTACCATTTCGCGAAAGGAGCCAACTCGGCTCCTTTTTTATTCGCTCTATCGAGTCTTGCAGCGAATATAATCGAGCACAGTTTGCAAATTCATAACTTTTCCAAATGATCACCAACCCATTTTCCCAAACTTCTTAGTCACGTTTGGCATGATATCTTTCAATAGATCTTTCTTTTTGTATTTGAAGTTAGAGGCTGATATCACGACGGCCACACTATCGTTGTAATGATTAGGAATCATCACTTGGCCACCCTTACCTGTCAGAACAACCACCTGTTTTCCACCTATCTTGGAAACCCAGAACAAAAAACCGTACCTCTGGTAGTCCCTAGCCGTAGTTTTGATCGCACTATCTAGCCCATCTTTTAGAAACTTCCCAATACAGGATTCAGCCCGCATTTCATTGACCATGTACTGACCCATTCTGGCCCAATCTCTGGTGGTCATATACAGTCCGGCCATACCCAACGAATGACCATTTTTATCGGCCCACCAGATCATTTTGCCTTCCGGGGCTATTTGGCTGTAGATCTTGTCATAGAAAATCTCGTCGACTGATTTACCTGTTATCTCATTAACCAAAACCGAGGCGGCAGTCACGTCAAGCGTGTGGTACCGGGAGTCTTTACCTTGTTCTGAATGTATAGTTTTGACGCTTTGAATCACCGCTAGCTGGTCATTAGATCCATCCTGGAATCGGTTACGTAAGGTGTGATTAAGTCCTTGTTCGTTATCTCTGTTTTTGTTGACGCCGCTGGCCATCCGTAAGACGTTTTTAATTGTGACATTTTTATAAACAGAACTAGCAAGTCCGTTGGAATAGATGCCCAGCGTATCCTCCAGTGAACTAATCTTCCCATCACACAGCAAGTGGCCAATAACCAAACCGACCGCGGTTTTAGTCAGAGACATACCAGGAGCTACAAACTTTTCGTCAAATCCACGTTTTTCGTTGTACCGCTCGTAGACCAACTTTCCATCTTTGAGAACGACCGCACTCATATTTTCTGGAAAATCAAAGTACTTTTTTAAATCTTCCTTTTTTCCTGCCTCAAGAAATTTCGTGTTGACAGGATCAAAGGAATTAACGGGGGTCGGCCCGAGCCCGTCCCTCACCCGAAGATCTAAGCCCATAATCCGTTTTTTATAGAACCGTTTGTCGACGTCTGCCTGAACAAACGTCACGGCACAAGACAGCACCAAAAAGATTGAAGCCCTACATAGATTCATAACCAGATCCTCTCCTTTTTATTTATCCTCTGCTCAGAGCAGGCTAATAAGCTTTAACGTCCAATAGGGGCTGACTATTCGCCGGATGTCATGGCCTTCAGATTCTGTTCTTCCTGATTGATCTCTTTGGCCAAGTCCCACATGCCCGAGCGCTTGGACTCATAAAGAGCCACGTGCTTGCTGAGCTCATGTTCCTCCGGCGTGACGACGCCACCGTTTGGTCTTCTCCCCTCGATCAGGCTATCTAACCTGGCTCTCTTTTCGGTATACAGAAGACGATTCTTTTCGAGCCAGGCAGTCTCACGCTCAGCCTGGTTACGGAGTTGTTGAATATAAGCTCTCTTTTCTTCGATTTTTTTGTCAGTCATGAGGCGAGTCTGCCAACAGCTGAGCCTCAAATCACGTCAAATGTGTCTGAGCCACTTATAGACGAAGATCAGATCGTACCCACTTCTGCTTCGGAACCCGGCTGAAGACAGCGGACAAGAAACCAAGACTAATTTTTTACTGGCGCTCCATGAAGATGGTCACTTCCGCCACATCGAAACCAAACTTTTGAATATACGACCGGTTAAATAACCGTCGATCATCGATTACCCAAAACCAATCCTCAAAACTGACCTCGTAAACTGTATCGTCTACCGGGATATCCATCCGATATGACCAACGGAACGCGTTACCGTAGGTGGATCCAACTGCCTCTCCAAGTATATCGCCTGCGGTCCCACGATACTGACCGTCATCAAGTCTCACGATTCGCCAGGCCCGCTTAGCGGGCCCTTTTCCGACCGCGTACTGGAATGTTTCATCCAGTGTTATTCGGTCGCCCATAATTGAGCCCTGGATATCGACCTCGAACTTCTGGATCACCTCACCATCCCTGTTTTGTACAAGGCCCCAGGCTTTGACTTCACCATCGAAGAATTGGAACAAATCAAAACTTGGCTCGATCGATAGATAACGCTGACCGTCAAGACTTGTGGCACAACCAGACAAGCCAACCGCAATGACACAAACCCATAAAAAGTTCTTCATAATCAATCGATCCCCATCAATGATTCCCGTATCGCAGGCTCCGAAGTCTGTTCGGACAACCAGATATCAAAGAATCTTCTGCTTAGATTCTGATCCGTAATCGTTCCAATCAATGAGCCATTCAGAAGGAAACGGGCCCCCTCGATCGGATCACTGACACCGATAATCTCGTCTCCCTCAGTGACGTCTGGGAAAATTTTACCTAACTGAGTCTCCCACGAAGCCAGTTCTGACTCATCAACAAATCCCTGTCGTCGGATTTCCTCAATGGATCGTTTTGTAATATCAGAGCCAGAAAAACCGCGGAGATAATTCAACGACAGAGCAAACGGTTTTTCCGGATCATAAATCCCGTCAGTAACGTACAGCCCCGCGTCGTAAATATCCCAAAACAAGACACGTAAGCGGCTCTCACCCAGAAGCACCAGGTTTGGTAGTCCAACACGCTCTAGTGAGGCCGCATGAGTCGACATAGCGAGGACAGCAAACAAAACGAAACTGAGAAAACGAATCAAGACATACCTCTAACCAGCGCCCAGACACCGCACGGATGAATTTGTGAAGTCAGGCCGGGGAGCACCCAAAATCTAAATCGCTAAAAATCGCGTTGACCCTCTTTTGAAGGTTATAGCGAGACCCCCGCGCAGGCAACCGACTGGCGAACAAACCGGACTCCGCGATAAGCGCTTGGCATATCAATAAAAAAGCCCCTGAATAAAACCAGGGGCGAAGAGCCTTAGGGACAAGGCTTAGAGCATCTCAAATTCAGGGTAAAAACAGCTGTACAGCCATACCGCTCGCGAGCAAACACATCCCAAACAAAACTTGATCCAGCTGCCCCGTAAACATGACTACACCTCATCTGATTCAGTGATTTCCAGTATGCGGTCCAATGATGGAGAGATATGGGAGAGATATGAGTTTGGCAATAGAATTAACGGCCGATGGTTCCGAAACTGCCTAGCGTCCCTGACCACAGCCCGGGGTTCCATTAACTGGTCCAAATCACTGGGGTGAATTCCCTAGAGGCTCGCCCCTTGTGCT
>JBMZTF010000103.1:0-4859 GCA_049623565.1 Litorivicinaceae bacterium | reverse complement strand
ATTTCGAGCCGAGGGGTTTCACTGTCCCAGACATCGAAGCTCATCATCATGCTGCCCACTGTTCCGCAATCGAATTCGATGAGTGAGAGTGAATGTGTATCCACTTCAACGTCGATGGTCTCGCCCCGCCTCAGTCCGTTTTCTATCATCCGGGTTTTCGCGCTGCGATTACCCATCCCGCAGACTCTGGTCATGGGGCCGAACAGAAACACCAGCACAGTCAGGTAATAGGGTCCTAAGTCAAGCAATGGCCCGCCGCCCTCCTTGTAATAAAAATCAGGATTTGGATGATGCCTCTCTACCCCATGTGTACCGACGTGCGCGAAAAAACCTGACGGCTCGCCAATAACGCCCGTATCGATCAGATTCCTGACGGTCTGCCAGCGACCCCCCAAGAAAGTATCGGGGGCATTCCCGATCAGTAATTGCCGCGCTGTTGCAAGATTAAGTAGCTCTTTTCCTTTATCTAGTGAGGTAACAAAGGGCTTTTCCGAGTAAACATGTTTCCCAGACTCAAGAGCCGCCCTTGAAATGTCGAAATGAGCGGCCGGGACCGTTAGATTCAGGACGCACTCTATCGATTCGTCGGACAGCAATTCCTCGGGGCTCATAACTCGCGGAACGTTAAATTTTTTTGCTTTGATCGTGGCCTCGGTCCTGTCCAGACTCGCGCAGGCGACAACATCCAGCTCATCAAAATTCATACAATTAGTCAGGTAGATGTCGCTAATCCGACCTGTACCTATGAGCCCCACCCTCATCGGATACAAAATCTCATCAGTAGCCCAGTGACCGCGGTGCCCAGAGGACGATGTCTGGGAAAAGAATCATTATCACCAAGGCCGCCACGAGGATTCCTAAGAATGGCCAGATTTCCCGAATCATCTCCTTTAGGGGTATCTGACTCACGGCGCTGATGACGAACAAAAGAATTCCATACGGGGGGGTGATCAACCCGATCATCGAGTTCACAACAATCAAAACCCCGAAGTGGATTAAGTCGATTCCTAGCGCGTTACATGTCGGAATAAAGAGCGGGACAATCACAAGGATAATAACTGTCGCGTCAAGGACGCAGCCTAGTAGAAGTACCAGCAGATTGACCAAAAGAAGAAAAGTTAGCGGACTGATGTCCGAGCCAGACATCATCTCGGAGATCATTACGGGAATATTTTCTTGGATCACTACGTACATTAAAATCATCGAGGCGCCGATGACGACACCAACCGCCGCCGCGGACTTTGCGCTCTCAACGAAGACCTCGTAAAGAGTCATAAATTTTAACGTCCGATAAAGAAAGGCCGAGACCAATAGCGCATAGAAGGCGGCGATGGCGGCTGCCTCAGTCGGTGTAGTGACGCCGGTGTAGATGCAGGTCAGCAAGATTACAGGCATTAGTAGCGCTGGAGTCGCGTTCAAAGTGATCCGAGGGAGCTGAATAAGCGGAACTGCTACCTCCTCTCCGAAGTCTCGCTTATGAGCTATCCACGCGTTCGTTCCCATAAGCACACCGGCCATAATGAGCCCCGGGACGATACCACCCAAGAACAGTGACGCTATGGAGGTGTCCGAAACGAGCGCGTAAAGAACTAGAGGGATCGATGGGGGGATAATCGGCCCTATCGTCGCCGTCGCGGCCGTGATTGCAGCCGCGTAGCCGCGGCTATACTTACCGCTCTTTACCATCATGTCGATAATCAACTTACCGATGCCAGCAGCATCAGCGACCGCTGAGCCGGACATACCTGAAAAAATCAAACTGGCTACGACGTTGACGTGACCAAGGCCACCCCTAAACCGACCAACCAAGGCAATACAAAATTTTAGAAGACGATCCGAGATCGATCCGGCGTTCATAATGTTTGCAGACACAATGAACAGTGGTACGGCGAGCAGAAGGAAGCCGTCGAACAGTCGCTGTACCATCGTCTCGCCAGCGATGGCCAAGTCTTGTCCTGCGAGGCCCAGATAAACAAGAACACCGATAATAATCGCGTAGGCCACGGGCATACCAATCGCGGCGGTACCGAACAGGGTTAACAGCCCGAGGACTAATTCGAAGCTCACGTGTTTACCTCGGTTTTATTCTGATTTAACGCAGTTTTTCTTTGAGCACCATAGCTGTCGAAAACTATGAACGCGTACCTCACAATCAGCGCGATCATCAAGATCACGTATGGGGCGAATAGCCACTTAATAGCTATTTTATCTCCAGTGATCGGCACCCTCAGCGTCTGAATCTTCTTTAGATCCATCAGGCGACTTCCAAAGATCGCGTCCCAGACTGGGGCAAAAGACCACAACATCGCAACCACCACCGTGAGGGCTACAACAATCCTGCAAACCAGGCCCCATTTAGGTGTCATGGCCTGAGTAAACACGTCGAAAACCACATGATCACGCTCACGTACTACTAAAGAACACCCGAGGAAAATCAACCAAACCCAGAGCAGCGAGATCAAATTTACTGTCCAACCGATAGGCTCGATGGAGCCAAGCCAGAGCGCCAAATTTTCGAAAGGGATAAACAGAGCTAATTTCGGAGCGTACCGGGCGAAGATTTGAGCGAGGAAGGTTATGAATATGATGGCAAGAGTGGAGGCTAAAGCAAAATTAGCGAGACGGTTGGACCATAATCCTAGTTTGGTAATCATTAGCCCAACCGCCTCTCAGATAAGAATGCTTAGTTTCCTAGTGCATTGATCTTATCAAGAACACCCTTAGGCCAGCTAGCCGCAGCTTCGCTTCCGACGTACTGAGCTTGGACATGCTCTCGAAAAGATTTCAGGTCAGGAGTGTAGATCTCCACGCCCTGGCTGCGGATAAAGTCAGCAAGATTATTTTCCTTATCCAACTGCTTGAGTCGACCGTACGCAGCCGCCGCATCCGCGGCTCTTTGTACCGCCATTTTCTGGTCTGCAGTTAGTCCGTCCCATGTTTTCTTGGAAAACGCGATGTAATTCAGGTCGACAAGGTGTGACGTCAATGAGATCTGCTTGGTCACCTCATAGAACTTCTTGTCCACCACCGTAGGAAGTGGGTTGTCCTGCCCATCTACAGCGCCCGACGCGAGCGCCGTATAGACTTCGTTAAACGCTAGAGGGGTAGGAGATGCACCGAGTGCCTTTCCGAGAAACTGCCACGCGTCTGTGCCCGGCATACGGAGGTTCACGCCAGCAAGATCGGCCGGTGTCATCACGTTTTTCTCTGAGCGAGGGAACCGAAGATTCACGTGTCTCCGACCAAGATACATGACTGACAAGAGCTTCACTCCGAGCTCGTCTTCCACTGTTTTCTTAAATGGGTCCATTAGTGGATCATTAAATACTCGAACCTGGTGCGCCGCATCTTGGTGCACATAGCCCGTAGCAAAAATAGAGAACTCAGGGAAAAACTGAGCCAGTTCCTGCGCAGAAGCGATCGACATGGTGAGGTTACCGCGGCTGATCGCCTCCAGTTCAGTCCCCTGAGCGAACAACGAACCACTATAACCCGCCTTAAAGTTCGCAAAATTAGCAACCATCGGCGCAAAGACCTCGCGCATCGCTACCGACCTCATGTCGGTCTCTGTGCCAGATGTTGCAAGCGTAAAGGTCATCGACGGGACATTATTTGCGGCGTGCGAGCCAAATGAAGCAGCCATCAGAACTCCGGCTGTAGCCAGCGCCGCTCCTACCTTATGGATTTTCATCTTTCTTAACATTTGTATCCTCCTCGGATTATTTTGGCGCTTCCATGTGCACCGGTTTCACAGTTCTCTATTGACTGCTGGTTACTACTTCAGTCAGCGACGACCCATCAGAGACATCAGTCCCATCTGGGCTCACGCATAACTGAACTAATTCTTGGGTAACCGCCGCGCGCTGAATCGCGTCGATCACTTCCAAGCTCTTGGTTCCCTCGACACCCGAGACCAGAGGTGTTTCCAATCCCAGAATCACTCTACGAAAGTGAATCATCTGATTGATCAGAGGATCTATATTTGTGATTTGCGCCCTCTCAGCCTGCATCGGATTCCACCAATCTAAATCGCCATCGTGTCTCCACACCCGCAAATCTGGGACAGAAATAGAACCCACACTGCCCCCGATAAAATAGGTGCTCTGTTGCGTCGATGGGTATGCCGGATTTTCACCGGACGTGAACTCCCAGCTCCAGGGAGAGGCTATACTGTCCGATACCGTGACTGTCCCTATTGCGCCGCTAGCGAACCGTAAGATCGCTGACCCTAGATCTTCATTTTCATAGCCCCGCTTTGCGGCGGCGAACTGCGCTTGAACGGCCACTACCTCTCCACAGAAGTGGCGCATTAGGTCGACGTCGTGTATCAAATTGACAGATACAGGACCGGCACCCTTCTTTTTGCGCCATGGTGCGGTATCAAAGTAATAGTCTGGTTTATAGAACCAAGAGATTGCGTTGATCGCCCGCACTTCGCCGATTTCACCAGATCTGATGAGATTGCGGGCCATCGTGATGATAGGGTTGAACCGGCGGTGGTGACCCACGAGTAATGCGACATTGGCTTCAACCGCCTCGGCCGTTAACTGTTGTGCCCCCTCTAAATCATCCGATATCGGCTTCTCGATGAGGGTAGGGACACCCGCCTGGACACAACTTCTAGCATGCAAAATATGCAGCCTAGTGGGGGAAGCAATAATTACACCGTCAGGTCTAGCCTCCCGAAGCATCTGACTTACATCGGCAAATATCGCGACCGACTGGTCAACCAAGGCGCGGGAAGCGCTACCCTCAGGCTCGACAATCGCGGCGAGCTCGACCCGAGGCGCTGCCTTGATTGCCTCGGCGTGGCGCTGACCGATGAGGCCATACCCTATGATTGCGAGCCTAGTCAGCTG
>JBMZTF010000102.1:0-4870 GCA_049623565.1 Litorivicinaceae bacterium | reverse complement strand
AGCACGAACTCTATTCGGATTGGTCCAGGCAAACCTCGGGTGTGACGTGAGTCCTTTCACGCGGTCGATGGTTGCCGTCCTCTCGTTCATCGCTTCAGTCGAGAGCCAAAGATCAAGGACCTCGTCTGTATCTGCGCTGTCAAGGAAGCGCTGGGACAACACCGAGGAAGTGGCCTCGCTCGCATCACTCCTGGCGATGCGGTATGCAGCGTAACGCTCTGTCAGGTTTGAAGCGTTCGAGTCAATCCCCCGAAGCACGTCATCTATTGATCGAACCTTAGCCAAGTAGCCGAGGGCTGTAATAGCTAACGACCGGCGACCGATCGCGTCCGCGTCGGGCCGGTAAGGTCCGTCAACCCGCATGGCCGCGTATAGATTACCCCACAGCAGTGAGCCAGCCTCCCCTACTTTTTTACGTAGGGCCTTACGTGCCTCCAAGATCTGCTGTGGATTAGCGGGCTGGAATGCATCCCATAGAATATTGTCTTGGGGAAGAGACAGCATTTCGGCCAAACATGCCGGGTCAGATACCGTCGATGGGTCCTCAATCAAATCGCGGATCAACAGGTCCAGGGCGCCATCAATCGATGAACCGGGGTCTCGAAGGAGGTCTTGAATCATTTTCATGTATAGCTCTTGGATGGCATCCCAGCGACTGACGCCATCATCGTCGAACCTGGCAAGCGCCACTAATTCATCCACTGATCGATTCATTTCCAACTTAACTGGCGCCGAAAGACCTCGCAAGATAGAAACAACGGGACGGGCCGATACGCCCTCGCAAGTTATTGATGCAGCCTCTCCAGTCAGCTCAAACAAGGCCTCCGGTACAATTACCGAGCCTGTCTCTTGATCAATCACTTGATAGCTTACAGGTATCACATAGGGCAGATGGGAATCATTACTAGCAATGATGGGTGCTTTTTGCTCCAACTGAATCTGCAACGACTCAGTCGCAGCATCGTGATTCGTTTTAACGCACAATCGTGGCGTTCCTGGTTGCTGATACCATCGCATGAACTGCGTGAAATCCCGACCGGATACTTCCGCCATCGCCTCAACGAATTCGTTAATGGTCACAGCTCGCCCATCATGCTGGTCAAAATAAAGATCGCTGCCCTTCCGGAATAACTCCGGACCGAGAAGCGTACGGATCATGCGAACGACTTCGGCACCTTTCTCATAGATGGTCAGCGTATAAAAATTCGAAATCTCTTGATATTCCGATGGCTGTACCGGATGTGCCGTTGGTCCCGCGTCTTCGGTAAATTGGGCGCTACGAAGGAAATTCACGTCTTGAATACGCTTCACGGCACGTGAGTTTGTGTCTGCACTAAATTCACTGTCTCTAAATACTGTGAAGCCTTCCTTGAGACTTAACTGGAACCAGTCTCGGCAAGTCACGCGATTACCGGACCAGTTATGGAAATATTCATGAGCAACGATTGCCTCGATACGCTGAAACGCCTGATCAGTAGCTGCGCTAGCGTTCGCGAGGACGCAGCTCGAATTAAAGACGTTGAGGCCTTTATTTTCCATGGCGCCCATGTTGAAGTGGCTCACGGCCACAATCATAAAAATATCGAGATCGTACTCACGACCATACACTCTCTCATCCCAGGCCATTGCGCGTTTTAGGCTCTCGAGCGCGTAATCTACTCGGTCTAAATCTTTTTCCTCAACATAGATGCGCAGATCAATAGGGCGACCAGACAGTGTCACAAACCGATCATGCTTAACAGCGAGATCACCACCAACCAGTGCAAACAAATAGCAAGGTTTCGGAAATGGATCGTGCCAAGTGACCTCCCTCCGCCCATCAGGTGATTGACGGTCTTCGGTTGGATTTCCATTTGACAACAAAACCGGATAACTCGGGTCCGAAATAATCCGCGTCGTAAAAATACTCATCACGTCTGGTCGATCAGGGTAATAAGTGATCCGTCGGAACCCTTCCGCCTCACACTGCGTGCAATACATTCCGTTAGACAAATACAGCCCCTCGAGAGCTGTGTTTTTCTCTGGATTTACCTCGGTGACAACCTCCAGCCTGAATTCTTCAGGTACGTTACGAATTAAAAGCGTTTCATCGATTTCTACTATGCGATCAGACCCAACTTCGACACCGTCGATTTTGATAGAGATTCGCTTTAAATCCTTACCGTTCAACTCGAGTGCATTCGATCCACTCACGACTCGCCGTACCTGTGATAACTGAGTCACCCGAGTGCGAGTGGGGTCTAGCTCGAAAGTCAAATTCACGGAGTCGATAGCGAATGGATAGACCTCATAATCAGCCAAACGCGTAATAGATGGCGCAGCGCTCGTGGCGCGTGAGTCAGTCATTTCCGGTATCCTTGGATGGGATGATGTTAGGCACAACATTTAGAACACCGGATGCCTGCTTTTTACGATGAATGAATCCGGTTCTTTCTTCTTCGGGGAGCTTCAACGCGTCATAGAGAATTGTCGCTTCGATCATCAGCTCCCTTTGCTCCTCTGAGACGGCTCGGTTGTTGGGAAATTTTCCTATCTCAATTGCGCGTTTTAGGTCGTTCACCATATCAGGGGTCAACGACTCGACTAATTCATCAACTGTGTTCATTCATCATCCTGCTGAGGCTCGATGCGGCCGCCCCATTGTAATTTTGATCTACAAACTTCGTAGTATGAGTACCCCGGCGGATGCAACAGGGTAAGCTGCTCCTCCGATTGTCTAATCAGAACGCGGTCTCCCAATAGCAAGGATATATGCGTTTGCCCGTCACAGCTGACCTGTGGCAGTGCCTGGTGTTTTTCAGTTACTGTTACTGACACAACACAACCGGCGGGGACCACAATAGGCCGCGCGTTTAATGTATGGGGGAACATTGGCACAAGCACAAGCGCATTAAGCTTCGGATGCATGATTGGCCCACCAGCGGAAAGCGCATAGGCGGTAGAACCTGTTGGGGTCGAGACGATCAGGCCATCCGAGCGGCTAGAATAGACAAATTGATCATCGATACAGAGATCAAATCCGAGCATTCGAGCGCTTTGTCCTTTATGCAGAACCACATCGTTAAGGGCTGTTGCTTGGGCAATGATCTGTTCATCGCGGATTACCTCAACAGAGTTAAGCCACCTCTTCTCTTCAGTGAACTGTCCGAGCAGTGCCTGCCCGACCTTTTCTATCGCTTCTGACGGACGGATATCCGTCAGAAACCCCAATGTTCCCCGGTTTATACCAAGGACCGGGGTACCAAAATTTGCAAGCGCCCGGCTCGCACCAAGCAAGCTGCCGTCGCCCCCGACGACGATAGCCAAGTCGACTTTCTGACCGATGTGTTCGAGCGTGCAATGCGGTAGATCCGAGAACCCATCAATACTAGCAATATCATCTACAACCCAAATATCGAGGCCCTCGGCTCTCAGGTAATCGATCAATCGTGCTATGGTTTCCGTGGCTTGCTGATGTCCTGAGCGACCAATCAGTGCGATACGTTTAAATTTACTCACCAGTTATCCTCGGGAGCTTTATGCCCACCTCACCCGTGTTATCAGATGCAAATCATCGGGATGCAATCGAGCGCGAACTAAGGTGGCTTCTCGAGGCCCGACCGATCTGGTCATCCGGTATGGATAGTGATTGTGTGCCACTGATAAAAATTTGCAACGGCTCTGTCACAGAAATTGCGGAGAATTTGGCGAATGAATGGGCCTGGCATGGCGCTCCGAGGCGTCTCGGACGGCGATTTGAGAATTTATTGACCGCCCTATTGGAGCAGACTGAGCGTGTGAAACTCTTGGGTCACGGGATCATTATTAAAAATCAAAAACAAACCATTGGTGAACTGGACTATTTAATTGAGTTACCCGGTCGAGTCCTTCACCTTGAGGTTGCGGTAAAGTTCTACGCTGGTATTGGAACCCCAATCGAAAGAACCAAAAAATCGGCCTGGGTAGGGCCTAGCTGCCAGGATCGACTGGATTTAAAGATCAATCATCTCAAAACACGTCAATTAACGATGAGCCAGACACCTCTTGGTCTCCAATCGATTGCCGATGAGGGTCTGACGAAACCCGACTCCTCGTTGGGGTTAATCTTTGGATATTTAATCGACCCATGGTCTGATGCCGGCTACCTGCCTGATGGTCTGAATTCCTCAAGCTCCGCTTATTGGGCTACCTATAAAGAGACACGAGAAGCCATGCGCCACCTCAGTCGACCTTACTCAACCGATTATGGCTGGACTCGTTTGGGACGAGACCAATGGATTGCACCTTTTTTTGGGCAGGCGGAATTACCTCTTGTTATTAAATCACTGGATAGGCCGGTTCAAGCAGACTGCTACGCACTGACATCGAAACATTCTTCGTCAACGGAAAAGCTGAGGCTGTTTGTGATGCATGATGGATATTCAGACGAGGCGTTGAGAGCCGTGGGCTGAGGATTATTCGATCGCCGATGACCATCAGCCAAGGTGGATCCCCATACCCTCGGCACAAAACTATTTGATAGGATCACGAGGACATCGAACTGCCTTAACTATCGGGAGTTTTATGCTCAGTTAAAATGTTTCGGCAGTACCGTACTTATGGTTTCGTCATCCATGATTGGAGTGATTTCTATTTTGATGAGCCCATTCCAATCTAGCGCATAATCCGCTAAAGCCGCAGGATTAGTGCTCTCAAGGATAGCAAACCCACCTGTGCCGTCCAGATTGTGATACCTGGACAACAGTTCGACACCTTCTGGCGGCATTCCGCCGGTAGCCATGAATTGTTTTATCGTCGTATCCCTCGCCTCTGGTGTGTGCGTCCACGCTAGCTTGAAAAGCATTTTTGATCTCCTAACCTACAAATTTTTTAATATCATCTCACGCTACAG
>JBMZTF010000101.1:0-5052 GCA_049623565.1 Litorivicinaceae bacterium | reverse complement strand
TTCGCACCAAGTCGTCAGGCTTCGGGTCACCAAATTCCTGCAGGCTCAGCCTCGGTGCTTTTAATTGCACGAGACGGGTCTCCACGCTAGATGAGGATGGTAATTGGATTGGGTTACGACGATAGAGTTTTACAAGCAGTAGACTGAGACTTTGATCAAGCTCCGACCGGACGGCCTCCACGAAGAAGGCCGTATCGCTCTTAACCAGGTCTTTAACCTCTGGTGGTGCCTTGATCGGCAGCGCGCAGGCGACCATGGATAGCCCTGCGATTAGGCCAATCGATTGTTTTACTATACCGAGAGCTCTGTTAATAATGCATTCACCCGTTTGAGGTACCCAGGCGCGTCGTCGAGCTTTCCCTCGGCCCCGAGTTGCGCGTGGTCAAAGACCAACCGAGCCAGCTCCTTGAACCGACTCTCGTCTTTCTCTGATTCTAACCGCTTTAATAACCCGTGGTCTGTGTTTACCTCGAGGGTCGGCTTAGATACGGGCATTACCTGACCGGCGGCCTCCATTATCTGTCGCATCTGTGGCCCCATATCATGCTCTGCCAGGATTAAGACGGCTGCCGAGTCAGTCAGTCGTATAGATGGTTTGACGTCCTCAACCTCATCAGACAGCGATTCTTTTATGCGGTTAATCAGCTCTTTCTGTTTCTTGGTCTCTTTCTTCTTGCCTTTCTTCCCGCCCGTGTCCTCGCCCGGAAGCTCGAGCCCGTCGCGGGTGACATCGACAAACTTGTGGTCTTTATATTCTTGGAGGTGGCCCATGAGCCACTCATCGATACGATCAGATAACAACAGAACCTCGATACCGCGTTTCTTAAACGTCTCAAGGTAAGGCGACCCGAGGGCGTTTGTGTGGGACTCTGACACGAGATAATAGATATCTTTCTGTCCTTCAATCATGCGATCAATGTAACCCTCTACACCCACGTCCTGCTTTGAGGTATCGGTCTGCGTGGATGCGAATCGCAATAACTTGGTGATACGCTCCTTGTTTTGGTGGTCCTCGGCTGGGCCCTCCTTTAAACACTCCCCAAAAGTTTCCCAAAACTTTTGATACTTTTCGCCGTCATCTTTCGCCAGCTTCGCCAGCATATCGAGCGCCCTCCGCGTGACGGCCGACCTCATGGCCTCCACACGTGCGTCCTTCTGTAGTATTTCTCGAGACACGTTAAGACTCAGATCCGATGAATCCACAACACCACGAATAAATCGTAGATAGAGCGGCAGGAATTCTTCGGCACGGTCCATGATGAACACGCGCTGAACATAGAGTTTCAAGCCGCGTGGGCTCTCACGATTCCACAGATCAAACGGCGCGCGGGCAGGCACGTAGAGGAGCCCCGTATACTCACTCTTGCCCTCAACCTTGTGATGGCTCCAGGTCATCGGGTCTTCAAAGTCATGCGCCACGTGCTTGTAGAACTCGTTATATTCTTCGTCAGTGATATCTGTACGGGACCGTGTCCAGAGGGCGGTCGCCTGATTCACCTGATCCCACTCGGATTTAGTCTCTGAGTCTTCATCTTTCTCGACTTCATTTTTTAGGTAGACCGGTATCGAGACGTGGTCCGAGTATTTGGTCACCAGATGGCGGATGCGGTATGTCTCGCCAAACTCGCTCGCGTCTTCCTTCAGTATCAGGCGAATCTCAGTACCGCGGTCGGATTTTTCGATTCCCTTAATTGTGTATTGACCGTCGCCGTCGGACGACCACTCAACTGCCTCACTGGCATCGTTACCGGCACGCCGTGTTCTGACAGTTACTTGTTCGGCAACAATAAACGCTGAGTAGAACCCCACCCCAAACTGGCCAATGAGATTTGCATCGGCTTTTGAGTCCCCGGACAGGTTTTTAATGAACTCGGCTGTACCCGACTTCGCGATCGTGCCGAGATTTTGAATCACATCGTCCCGGGTCATGCCGATACCGTTATCAGCAATCACGAGCTCCTTGGTCTCTGGATCAACCGAAATTCGAACGGCCATCTCTGGGTCCGATTCCATTAAATCTGACGCATCGAGCGCCAGAAATCTGAGCTTGTCACATGCGTCGTTCGCGTTTGAGATCAGCTCCCGCAAAAAGATTTCACGGTTTGAATACAAGGAGTGCACCATCAGATGCAAGAGTTGTTTGACTTCTGTCTGGAAGCCTAAGGTTTCTTCTTTCGCAGTCATCGTCCTAATCACTGTTTGAGGGTTTTAAAGATGAGTGGGTACATGAGGATTTTTTTTTAGATTCCAAGCAAAAAAGCCCCGATGAGGAACCTGCGGGGCCTTTCTCTGCTGATCTTTGGTCAGCGACATCCTTACCAGCCGGTTGCTTCTTTCAAAGTTGAACCAATCTCAGCAAGATTACGAGTCACGGTCACACCAGCGGCTCCGAGAGCCTTAAATTTTTCATCGGCGGTCCCCTTACCGCCCGAGATAATCGCACCCGCGTGACCCATACGCTTACCGGGAGGCGCCGTGGCGCCGGCGATGTAACTAACCACTGGCTTGGTCACGTTACTCTTAATGAATTCCGCAGCCTCTTCCTCGGCTGTCCCACCAATCTCGCCAATCATAACTATCGCCTCAGTTTCAGGGTCCTCCTGGAAGCGCGTCAATATGTCAACGAAGTTTGACCCGGGTATCGGATCACCACCGATACCAACACAGGTCGACTGACCGAAGCCCATGTCTGTTGTCTGTTTCACGGCTTCATATGTCAGGGTCCCAGAGCGCGAGACGACCCCGACACGGCCTCTCTTGTGGATATGGCCGGGCATGATACCGATCTTGCACTCATCTGGAGTGATTACACCGGGGCAGTTTGGGCCAATCAAAACCACACCGGCGCTGTCGCATGCGACTTTGCATTTGAGCATATCAAGCGTTGGAACACCCTCGGTGATACAGACGATGACCCGGATACCTGCATCGACCGCCTCCATGATGGAATCCATAACGAATGGCGCTGGCACATACAGTACGGAAGCGTCTGCACCAGTCTCTCTCACAGCGTCGCTAACCGTATTGAACACCGGTAGTTTCAGGTGGTCAGTACCGCCCTTGCCCGGCGTCACACCACCGACCATTTGTGTGCCGTATGCGATCGCTTGCTCTGAGTGGAATGTACCGTTCTTGCCGGTAAAACCTTGGCAGATCACTTTAGTGTCTTTGCTGACTAGGATACTCATACGGCACCCCCCGCCGCCGCCTTGACGACCTTCTGAGCAGCGTCAGCCAGGCTGGAGCCGGCGATGATGTTTAAATCGGACTGACTCAGGATCTGGGCGCCTTTCTCTGCATTTGTACCCTCGAGACGCACAATCACAGGCACCTGAACACCGACCTCTTCAACTGCTCCGATGATTCCCTCAGCGATCATATCGCACCGGACGATTCCTCCAAAGATGTTCACAAACACAGCCTTTACACTCGAATCAGATAGGATCAATTTGAACGCCTCAGCGACCCGCTCCTTGGTCGCACCACCACCAACATCTAGGAAGTTAGCAGGGGCACCACCATAAAGCTTGACCGTGTCCATAGTACCCATAGCGAGGCCCGCGCCGTTCACCATGCAGCCAATGCTTCCCTCGAGAGCCACGTAGTTAAGATCCCACTGTGCAGCCTGGGCTTCACGTTCGTCTTCCTGCGTGGGATCGTGCATCGCGCTGAGTTCTGGATGGCGGTAGAGCGCGTTGGAATCGATAACCACTTTAGCGTCCAGGCAGAGTAAGTCACCTCCGGACGTGATCACTAGCGGGTTGACCTCTATCAATGATACGTCTTTTTCTTCAAAAAGCTTCCCTAAACCCATGAAAATATTCGTGAATTGCTTTATTTGTCCCGGGTTTAAACCGAGCTTAAAGCCGATCTGTCGGGCCTGGTTTGGCTGAGGACCTACCAGTGGATCGATCGCCGCTTTGAGAATTTTATCTGGAGTCTCCTCCGCGACTTTCTCGATCTCAACACCGCCTTCGGTCGATGCCATGAAGACGATACGGCGTGATGAACGATCTACGACAGCACCAAGATACAGCTCAGTTTCAATATCCGTACATGCCTCAATAAATATTTTCGAGACAGGCTGGCCGTTTGCGTCTGTTTGGTAGGTTACTAGGCGGGTACCGACATGGTGGTCGCAGAACTTCCGGATCTCTGTGTCGGTCTTCACTAACTTGACACCACCCGCCTTACCTCGGCCACCCGCGTGAACCTGGGCTTTAACTACCCACGCGTCACCACCGATTTCTTTTGCTGCGGCAAGAACGTCATCCGTAGTGTCGCAAGCTATGCCATTAGAGACTGGCAGGCCGTACTCGCGGAATAAAGTCTTACCCTGATATTCGTGAAGGTTCATACTCTTTGGTTCACTTTTCTCTGAGGTCAATAGAAAGCCGACCAGTGGCCGGACTCATAACAAAACGGCGTATCGGCGGAACCGATACCCTTCTCACATTCAAGCGCGCTTGCGCTTATTAGCGATATGAATCGCATGGCCATGCACAGCCAAAGCGGCCTCATGCAGGGCCTCTGATACTGTTGGGTGTGCAAACATAGTCATCGCGATATCCTCTGCCGATGACCCAAACTCCATGGCTATCACGGCCTGCGCAACCATATCGCCCGCCGTTGGCCCGACGATGTGGACGCCTAGGATCCGGTCTGTTTCCTTGTCCGCGATCATTTTCACCATCCCTGCTGTCTCGTTCGCAGCCATGGCGCGACCGGATGCAGCGAATGGGAATACGCCGACGTTATAGTCGACGCCCTCTTGTTTAAGTTGCTCCTCGGTCCTACCCACCCAAGAAACCTCTGGATGCGTATAAATCACTGACGGCACCGTGTCATAGTTTACTTGCGCATGCTTTCCAGCGATCCGCTCGGCAACCATTACACCTTCCTCGGATCCCTTATGTGCCAGCATCGGCCCACGAACGACATCACCGATCGCATAGACACCGGGAACTGCTGTCTCACAGACATCATTCACCTCGATGAAGCCACGCTCGTCTTGCGTGACCCCGCAACCATCAGCAAGCAGTCCGTCTGTAT
>JBMZTF010000100.1:0-5360 GCA_049623565.1 Litorivicinaceae bacterium | reverse complement strand
GGCATGGGCACCTACACTAGTATGGCTGGTGGATTCCCTGGAGAAAACCTCCCCGGTGTATTCAAAGCATTGCCATTTTTGATCTCAAACGTGAACCGTTGTCTTGGGTTCGAAAAGGATCGAAATGAGTTCATTGATATGAAGGGTAGAAGTGTCATCGTCTTGGGGGGCGGTGACACTGCCATGGACTGCAATCGGACATCAATCCGCCAGGGAGCGCAGTCAGTTACCTGTGTTTACCGTCGTGATGAGGCCAACATGCCTGGATCGCGTCGTGAGGTTGCTAATGCGCGTGAAGAAGGCGTGAAGTTCATGTTTAATCGCCAACCTATCGAAGTCGTTGGCGATGCGACTGGTGTCACAGGTGTGAAATTTGTGACGACACGTCTTGGTGAGCCAGATGCAAATGGCCGCCGAAGCCCCGAAATTGTTCCTGAGTCGGAAGAGGTGATCCCTGCGGATTGCGTATTAATCGCTTTCGGATTCCGCCCGAGTCCAGCTGATTGGTTTATGGATTTGAACATCGATACCGCTGACTCTGGTCTTGTTTTAGCAGCCGAAGAGCAAGATCTTCCATATCAAACAACAAATCCGAAAGTGTTTGCAGGTGGTGATATGGTGCGCGGCTCGGATTTGGTCGTGACTGCGATTGCAGAAGGTCGTGGCGCTGCCCATTCTATTCTCGATTATTTAGATATTAGATAATGATATTGGATTCTTAGATGGATCTTGATTAAACAATACGGATATATAAACACATTAAAAGAGGTTAAGAATGCGTGACGAAACACTAGCAGTCCATGCGGGATATCAGAGTGATCCAACAACAAAGGCGGTCGTACCACCGATTTGTCAGAACGTCGCGTTTGAGTTTGATGATGCGGCGCATGGCGCCGCACTATTTAACCTAGAAGTCCCAGGTAACATCTACACGCGGATCATGAATCCAACATGCGATGTGCTGGAGCAGCGTGTTGCCGCTCTCGAAGGTGGTATTGCTGCTCTTGCAGTTTCATCGGGGATGGCAGCAATAACCTACGCGTTACAAACGCTTGCGACCCAGGGCCATAATATCGTCACGACACCGCAGCTCTATGGCGGAACGTACACACTTTTCGCACACATGTTCCCAAGCCAGGGCGTTGAAGTGCGTTTTTCGGAGACCGACCGTCCCGAGGATCTGGAAAAGTTGGTCGATGAAAATACACGTGCAATTTATTGCGAGACGATAGGTAACCCAGCCGGCAACATCATTGATATTGCGGCGATGGCTACGATGGCATCACGAAACGGATTGCCTTTAGTCGTCGACAATACGGTCGCAACTCCTGCGTTGTGCAAGCCAATTGAATTGGGTGCCAATATTGTTGTGCATGCACTGACTAAATTCATGGGTGGTCACGGTAATTCACTGGGTGGAATTATTGTTGATGGCGGTAATTTTGATTGGGCGGCGCAGGGAGACAAATTCCCAGGAATGACGGCGCCTGAGCCTGCCTACCATGACGTTGTGTATTCGGATGCGTTCGGTCCGGCCGCCTTCATCGCGCGTGCGCGCACGGTACCACTACGTAACACAGGCGCGGCACTTGCTCCTATGAATGCGTTTCTTTTATTACAGGGGATAGAGACTCTGAGTCTTCGAATGGAGCGGCACTGTGCCAATGCTCAAAAAGTTTCTGAGTTCCTGAAAACGCATCCGAAGGTCGAGTGGGTCAGCTACGCAGGCCTGCCAGATCATCCTCACCACGCACTCGCGAAGAGCCAGCTTGGTGGCACGCCATCGGCGCTTCTGACATTTGGGGTGAAAGGTGGTTTTGATGCAGGCGTAAAATTCTATGATGCGCTCGGTTTGTTCAAACGTCTGGTAAACATCGGCGACGCACGCTCATTGGCCTGCCATCCAGCATCTACCACGCATCGTCAATTATCTGATGCAGAACAACTTTCGGTCGGAGTGAAGCCTGAAATGATTCGTTTGTGCGTTGGTATTGAGCATATAGATGATATTCTTGCCGATCTCGATCAGGCACTAGCGTTGGTATGACGCTAGAGTTAAAAAATGATCGTTTCTTAAAAGCGCTACTCCGTCAGCCCGTTGAACAAACACCCGTTTGGATGATGCGTCAGGCGGGGCGCTACCTCCCCGAGTATCGCGCAGTCCGAAAGGTTGCGGGTGATTTCATGAGTCTATGCAAGAATGTAGAGCTCGCTTGTGAAGTCACGATCCAACCCCTTGAGCGTTATCCATTAGACGCTGCAATTCTGTTCTCGGACATTTTGACGATTCCAGACGCGATGGATTGTGGTTTGTATTTCGAAGCAGGCGAGGGCCCACGTTTTGAGCGTCCCGTCCGGACACGTGCGGATATCGACGCACTTCCCGTGCCGCCAATGGCCGATGCCTTGGATTATGTGATGAATGCCGTGAAAACGATTCGGCAGGAACTGAATGGCCGTGTCCCACTGATCGGATTTTCTGGAAGCCCTTGGACGTTAGCGACCTATATGATCGAGGGCGGCGGCTCAAAAGAATACCGCTACGCGAAGGGGTTGATGTATTCAGATCCTAGTGCACTGCATGTATTACTTGAAAAGCTGGCTACCGCGGTTACAGACTATTTGAATGCACAGATCGCCGCTGGCGCACAGGCAGTGCAAATCTTCGATACATGGGGTGGCGTTCTGACTGAGCCCGCCTATCGTGAATTTTCTCTCGCATACATGGAGAAAATCGTGAAAGGTTTGGTCCGTGAATCTGAGGGGCGCCAGGTCCCAGTTATTTTATTTACTAAGGGCGGTGGCTCATGGCTCGAACAAATGGCGGCGACAGGCTGCGACGCGCTGGGTCTTGATTGGACTGTAGACCTCGCCGGTTGCCGTGAGCGTGTGGGTTCACAGGTCGCTCTCCAGGGTAATCTTGATCCGTCTGTCTTGTTCGGATCCGACGCATTGATCGCTTCTGAAGTTGAAAGACTGTTGAAAGGTTTTGGCGCAAATCCTGGTCACGTATTCAACCTAGGCCATGGCATCAATCAGCACGTTGATCCTCAGCGTCCTGCCACCATGATTGATGCAGTGCAAAGAATTAGCCGGGAGATTCACTCCGGCTCACATTGAGGTCGATATGATGCGCGTTTCGAGTATTGCGTTAGGTCTTATCCTGGTAAGTAACGCCATGGCTGAGTCCAAAGGGTTATCTGATATCTACAATCTCGCTGTTGCGAACGACCCTGCGTTGCGGGCACAGATTGCTGTACGTGATGCGTCAGGTGCATTGGGAGAACAAATTCGAGGTACTCGAGGCTTGAGTGCGGACGCAACAGTGTCAGGCAAAGGAACTCAGAATCTGAAAACAGACGACGACTACAGAACTGGCACGTTGTCACTGACCCTCAGTATGCCGTTGTATGATCAAGGACTGGATGCCTCGATTGAAAGCCAGGACGCTGCGGTTCGAGAGGCAGATGCGTATTTGGCCGCGTATCGTCAGTCGCATATCATTTCCGTGACTGATCGATATTTTGCTGTCCTATCGGCCGAGCAGGATTTAGTTGCGACCCAAGCTGAGGTCGAAGCATTTGAGCGTCAGTTGGAGCAAGCATCTGAACGATTGACTGTCGGGATCGGGACGCGAGTTGATGTGGATCAGGCGCGGGCACGGCTTGACCTATCTCAGGTCGGACTGATTAGTGCAGAAGTTGCGCTGGATACTGCGATATCAGATCTCGAACAATTAGTAGATGCGCCAATTCTTGATCTATCTGATTTGGGGGAGGGATTTGCGGCAGATATTCACAGATCATTGGATAATCATCTTGAAATGTCAGTCGACAAACATCCCGATGTTGTGTCTGAACAAGAAAGCTATCAGAGTGCTCTAGCAGATTTGGATGAAGCGCGTGCCGAGACCGCCCCAATACTCGCTATATCGTCAACATTTTCTGTGTCGGATACCTCAGGTAGCGACACGGTGGCGACTAATGCCAGTGCGCGGAGTAACGTGCTGAGTCTGACATTATCTGCACCGATCTATACTAACGGCGTTGCTTCTGCGAAGTTTGATGTTGCGAAAGCAAATGTCGTTAGAGCAGAAGCGAACTTGGTGAAGGCCCGCCGTGAAGTCCGAGCAGGTATGCAAAAAGCGTTTCGTAATCTGGAGGCGAGTGCGCGTACTGTTGAGGCACGACGGTTGGCTATTGTCTCTGCGGCGAGTCGTGTTGAAGCGACCGAAGCCGCATATGCGGTTGGATCGGGCGATATCGTCGAAGTCTTGAACGCGAAGAAGGATTTGTTTGCGGCAGAACGTGATTTTGCAAAAGCACGACATACTCATGTGATTCGTCAACTGGAATTCGATCAGGCGATTGGCGATTTATCTGAGTCGGCAGTCGCTCGTATCGACAAATATTTGGTTCAGTGAAAATCCCGTGAGCTTGGTGTGAGTTCTCCGAGCCATTCGCTGGCATCTTCTAGGGTGTCAGCGATGATGTGAATCACACCGTGGGATTCCTGTACTTTTCCCCTGACTTT
Organism: Litorivicinaceae bacterium; assembly: GCA_049623565.1. Taxonomy (GTDB): domain Bacteria; phylum Pseudomonadota; class Gammaproteobacteria; order Pseudomonadales; family Litorivicinaceae; genus HIMB30. Next base: position 827 of record JBMZTF010000100.1, on the reverse strand, counting down.
TAATAAACGGCTAGCCAAGATTTGGTGCCGAAATGTTTCTACGAGAGATGGCCAGACAAGGCAATTAATTTGCCCGTCTTCATCTTCTAAGGTAATGAAAACGACACCGGAGGCTGAGCCTGGTCGTTGGCGTGTTGCAACAATTCCTGCAACCCAAATTCGAAGATCTGGATGTCTTGGTAGTCGATCAAGTTCAGATGACCGTCGACAGGTATGGAACGCTGATTTATCCCGCAATAGGCTCATTGGGTGTGCCTCTAGTGACAGTCCAGTGGTTTGATAGTCAGCGACTAAGGTTTCACCAAGCGTGGGAACTTGGGGTTTAAAGTTTTCAGCTGCCTGAATTGCACCTTGGAACAATGGCAATTGCGATTCTTGATCCCCAAGCTGCCAAAAACTATCAAAGCGATTATCTGTTAATGAACGGAATGCGTGCGCACTCGCCAAGACCTCTAAATCTCCCGTTGGGAGTCCTGTGCGGACTCGGAAGTCATTGAGATTCTGAAAAGGTTGATGGCGTGCTTGCACCAAAATATTGGCAGCCTCAAATCGTAAGCCCTTGATGAGATGCAATCCCAATCTAACGCATGGAGATCCTGCTGCATCTTCAAGTGTCGATAACCACTCAGATGCATTGACATCAATCGGTCGAATCTCAATGCCGCGACGTTTGGCATCCTGGAGAAGTTGCGATGAGGTATAGAATCCCATGGGTTGGGCGTTCAGTAATCCACAGTAGAATGCTGCCGGTAAGTGGCATTTGATCCAGGCTGATAAATATACAAGTAACGCAAAGCTTGCCGCGTGTGATTCAGGGAAGCCGTACT
>JBMZTF010000099.1:0-5397 GCA_049623565.1 Litorivicinaceae bacterium | reverse complement strand
AGAGGGCATTAAAAAGTGAAAAGTTCTTCCGGCTCACACCGGGGATATTTTTTGATATGGATCATGGCATGAGGTCCTGTGGTTTTAGATAAAAAAGAACCGTTCGTTGTTCAAGGCAGACTCTTTACCCCTCTCGACCAGAGGGGAGTTGATGAGCACCTCTACTACGACGACGGATTCTTAGTGGTCGGCGGTGATGGTCGGGTTTTGTCCGTGGGCCCCAAGCTCCCCAAGGAGTACGCTCAAAATCAAGTCCACCGTACGCGGCATCTGATTGTTCCTGGGTTTGTCGACGCTCACGTACACTATCCGCAGTTACCGGTCATGGCCTCTTACGGGACCTCCCTCCTTGAATGGTTAGACAGGTACACGTTCCCCGAGGAGAGCAGATACGGTGATCGATCATACGCAGGCTCACGTGCTGCTACGTTTCTGAAACTTTCTCTGGAGAGGGGAGTTACGTCTGCCGCTATTTTCTCGACAATCCATGACGTCGCGTTGGAGGCCCTTCAAGCCTCAAATTGTGATCTAGGCTTGAACCTCGTTTCGGGTATCACTGGCATGGACAGGGGCGCCCCCGATTCGTTATCGGTCGACATCGCCGCCTTCAAAGACATCAACGAGAAGGCAATCGAGACCAGTCGGGGTTTAGAAAGATTTAGTTATGCGATAACGCCTCGGTTTGCGCTCTCATGCTCCGAGGAGATGCTGGATTACTGCGGCCAACTTCTGGAATCAGACCAAAGCTTATTGATGCAAACTCACATTAATGAAACAGAAGATGAGATCCTGGCGACCTCCGCATTATTCCCCAGGGCCAGTGACTACCTAGACGTTTACGCCTCTTTCGGGTTACTGGGTAGTCGGTCACTGTTTGCTCACGGGATCCACAATACTGAGACTGAGTATGACAGGTGGGCTGAGTCAGGTGCGTCGGTGATCCACTGCCCTACAAGCAACACGTTTCTGGGTTCAGGGCTCTTCGATTCCGATGGATACGTCTCAAGAGGGATCAATGTTGGGCTAGGGAGCGACGTCGGTGGAGGATTTTCATTGAACCCCTTCGTGACGATGGCCGAGGCATACAAGGTCGCAAAGCTCAGGGGTCAGGTATTAGACCCGCTTCGCTTGATGTATTGGCACACGCTCGGTGGCGCAAAGGCTATTCATCAAAACGACTCCATCGGCTCACTGGAGCCAGGTAAGTATGCAGATTTTTGTCTCATTGACATAACGAGCGACGAGGTGGGCTCTGAGTTATGGGAGCGGGCAGCTACTGTGCGGGAGAAATTGTTCAGCTTGATGTTCTTGATGCCTGACTCCAAGAACAGGGTCGTAGCGACATTCACCGACGGGGTTTTGCGCTGGCAAGATGAAGTTCAATCAGATCTTTGAAATATCTGTGGTCCTGACACGCTTCTGTTTCTGTTCGATGCGCATAAGGGGCTGTGGGTGTTTGAGGTGGCATCAATGTCGCGTTACCTAGATTGGCTATTATTGGCGATCGTTGTACTAGTCAGTCTAGCGTCACCTCTGATCGTGCTTGAATTTGTAAGCGGTAGGTACTGAGTCAGATACGGGACTCAAGCGATTGTGTTCGTAAGAGCTGGATTCTTTCTTTAATTAGAACGTTTTCCGGCATCAGTTCGAGTAAGAGTTTTTCGGCTTGAATAGCCTTGTCGTACTGGAGCGTATTCTCAAGAATCATCGAGAGCCCGCTAAGAGCACCGAAATGTCTAGGTTCTAAGGCCAATGTTTGTTGGATGTCTCGCAGTGATGCCTCGAAATCTCCGACCATAAAGTAGGCCGTGGCCCGACGGTTCCAACCCTCAGCGAACTGCGGTGCCGCCTCAATCACGCGGGTGAATTGGTTAATCGCGGTCTGTGGCTGGCCGAGGTGCAGTGCTCGCATCCCCTGGTCGAATATTGGCTGAAGAGCTCTTGACCCCTCAGGGAGCTCGTACCAATGAAGCCAGATTCGATTCTGGATCGATGATATTTTTATTAAGTCATCCGATTGCTGAAGGGCCCGGAATAACCCGTCAAGCTCGGGCTTTGTTTGATCCGACCTCACAAAAATTGAGAAGGCCGCTAAAACCATGAACACCATGACGCGTTTCATTGAGTGCATAGCCACCTCTTCTGGCTTGTGGGTGCTCAAGTTTATCAAAAACGATCACGATTAGGGGTAACTAACTGCCACGATAGGTCGAGTATCCGTAGGGACTCAATAACAAGGGTACGTGGTAGTGTGTATCCTCGGAGATGCCGAATCGCACAGGAACAACGTCAAGGAAAGGGTAATCTGGAAGCGTCAATCCGAGTTTTCTTAGATAATCCCCGGCGTGGAAAGTTATTTCGTAGACCCCGACGAGAGCCTCTTTTTCTCTAATTAATTCTTCGGGTACGCGACCATCAGCGTTGGTAGTGAAAACGCCAAGCTCCTTTGGCTGCGGCTCAAGACGTTTGAGCGTTATTTTTAGGCCCTGGGCCGGTTTCCCATTGGCTGTATCGAGCACGTGTGTCGAGAGAGTTGTCATTATCGTCTCCGGGTTAATAAAGCTGCTTTAGAGAGGCGGGTTTCCAGGACCAATCGCTCATGGACGCCGCTGCGTACTAATACCTCCAGGCATGTTAATGCGTCTCCAACCAGCGGCCCAGGATCGCACGTTCTCTTGCGGTCATCTGCGTCAGATTGCCAGGCGGCATCGCCTCAGATGCAACCGACTGTGCGTACACTTGTTGCTTGTACTGTTGGACATCGGCGAGGGTCTCAAGGACAACACCCTTTGGCGGCGCAGAGAAACCTGGCATCGTGGGTCGCGCGGCATGACAGGCCGTGCAGTGTGTTGATACGATGATCTCGACATCATTGTCTTCGATTATCTGATGGGAATCCAAGGCGATAGCTGTTGGCCTAGCCCAGACAGCTAACGTCACGATGAGCGCCGATGCCACTGGCCACTGCCATTTCACCCGGAGCCCATCCGCACCGGCGTGCCCCGCATTGAAATAGTCTCGGATGATTGCGCCGATTAGGACCACCAGAGCGACTAAAATCCACAAGTCCTCTCCCACAAAGGTCATGGGGTAGTGATTCGAGATCATCATGAAAAGTACGGGCAGCGTTAGGTAGTTGTTGTGCGTAGAACGCTGCTTGGCCTGCTGGCCTAGGGTAGGATCTGGCGCCTCACCCCGCTGAAGTGAGGCGACGACCTTTTTCTGATTAGGGATAATGATGAAGAACACGTTACCGGTCATCCAGGTCGCAACCAGGGCCCCCACGTGCAGGAGCGCGGCGCGCGAGCTGAAGATCTCGCTGTAGCCGTAGGCAGATGCTACAACCACCGCATACACAAGGATGCCCAGCAGCCGCAGATCTTTCCCGATCGGCGTCTTGCAAAGTCCGTCGTAGATGAACCAGCCGAGGGCCAGCGATCCCAGAGATAGTCCGACCGCCTGTGTCACTGAAAGATCAGCTACCGAAGGATCGATCAGGAATACCTGCGCCCCCCAGTAGTAAGTTACGGCCAGCAGTGAGAAACCACTGACCCAGGTAAAATAGCTCTCATACTTGAACCAGTGGAGCTCTTTCGGCATCTTATCCGGCGCCACGAGATATTTTTGAACGTGGTAAAATCCACCGCCGTGGACGCTCCAGGATTCGCCGTACACGCCCTCGGGTAAGCGATCGGCCTTGCGAAGCGAGAGGTCAAGCCAAACAAAATAGAACGAGCTACCTATCCACGCGATCGCCGTGATTACGTGGAGCCATCGTAGGAGTAGGCTTGCCCATTCCATCCAGTAGTCAGCCATAGTTTATCCTCTAGGCGGTGAAGTGGTTTTCGGGGAGTCCGGAGACCGTTACTCTGGACTACTTATGTGGTTCATTGCTTATGTTAACAAATAAGTGGAGATAGAAATTGGGACAAGGATATCCGCGGGACATACAGGGCTATAAGGGACAGCCGCCTCATCCAAATTGGCCGGCTAACGCCCGTGTCGCAGTTCAGTTCGTATTGAACTACGAGGAGGGCGCCGAAAATTCTATCCTTCACGGGGATCCTGCCAGCGAAGTTTTCCTTTCCGAGATCATCGGCGCCCAAGCGTTTGAGGGCCGCCGACACTTATCGATGGAGTCGATCTATGAGTACGGATCGCGCGCCGGTGTCTGGCGTATCTTGGAGCTCTTCCGGTCACGCCAGGTTCCCCTGACAGTTTTCGGCACCGCCATGGCGATGGAAAGGCATCCGGAGGTGGTCGAGTCATTCCTGCGGGACGACCACGAGATCGCGAGCCATGGCTACCGGTGGATTAACTATGACGGGTTCTCTGAGCCAGATGAGCGAGAACACATAGAGACCGCGATCGAGATCCATACGCGCCTGACGGGCGAGAAGCCGGCCGGCTGGTACACGGGACGGACCAGCGAGCATACCCGTGGCCTGGTCGCCCAGTATGATCATATCGAATATGACGCCGACGATTATTCGGACGACCTACCGTTCTGGAGCAGGGTTGAGACCAGACGCCCACACCTTGTTGTACCCTACACCCTCGACACCAATGACATGCGGTTTGCGACGGCCCAGGGCTTCCACACGGCTGAGCAGTTCTATCAGTATCTCAAGGACGCGTTTGATGTGCTGTATGTTGAGGGTGAGACGGCCCCCAAAATGATGTCTGTAGGCTTGCACTGCCGTCTGATCGGTAGGCCAGCTCGTTTCAGGGCAATTCAACAATTTCTCGACTATGTGTTGGCTCACGACCGGGTCTGGGTAGCGCGTCGAATTGATATTGCTAGGCATTGGGCCAGAGAGCATCCTCACGTGGTGGGTTCGTGACCCGATCTCCTTACCCTGAGCGATTGGATCGTCACGATTTTGTCGACGTGTTTGGTGCGGTGTATGAGCACTCCAAATGGGTCGCTGAGGCCATCTATCCGTCCACGACACCAGGGATTGATGTGGTGTCGATGGCGGAACAGATGCGGTCCGTGGTTGAGACAGCGTCGCGAGAGTTAAAGCTGTATCTCCTTCGCGCGCACCCAGATTTAGCTGGTCGGCTGAGCTTGGCCGAGCTCACGGACTCGTCGCGCGCCGAGCAGACGGGTGCGGGGCTGGACCAGTGCACACCTGACGAGCTGCGCGAGTTTCAGGAACTGAACGCCGCATACACCGACAGGTTTGGGTTCCCGTTTATATTTGCGGTGAAGGGTTTCCATCGAACCGATATTTTGGAAGCATTCCGTGTCAGGGTGGCGCATCCGCCCGAGGAAGAATTTAAGACAGCAATCGAACAGGTCCATCGGATTGCGAAATTGCGTTTGGAGACTATAGCTAATGAAAATTGAGACCAACCTGCCTGCTTTTGCGGTGAACTGTGAAAACCTTGCGA
>JBMZTF010000098.1:0-5408 GCA_049623565.1 Litorivicinaceae bacterium | reverse complement strand
GAGGTGTTTAATAAACTATCAGTGCTGATTAATAACGGGCCAGTCGGGCTTAGGACTGAAGCCCACGCATCGATAGACATTCAAAGTTGAACGAATCGTGCCATCAGGCATCACCTGAGATACGCTACCAAGTTCGTTGAACTCTGAACACCGGCGCGCCAGATCGTCGGAGTGTTGTCCGATGTGGACCAGGGAGGCTAGTGGCTTGGTAAGTACATTCCAATTGTCATATTGGTTACGACGACGGGTAGTTGTTGGAATCACCTGCCCTTCAGGTGACGCATACCGATCAGATCCCGTGCGCGCAGACGGCCAAAAATAGAGTGCCCAGGCTTGGATTGAATAATGATCAGTTGTAATAATATCCGTCGGCCCAGCTAATCGAGCCGCATCCTCGATAACACGATCCCAACCTCGGATTTTTTGAAAAGGATCCTGCTGCATGCTGAGACCTACCGCGTAGGGATTAATCAAAACAATCAACATTACGACCTGGATACTTCCAGCAATCAGGGTAGTCGTGGGCGACCAACGCATTCGCATAGCAAAAATCATGAGAAGAACCGGCACCATCGGTAACGCCCAATTCAAAAGCACTTCACCCATCAATCCCTTGATGACGAACAACACGATCAATACGCCAAAACTGAAACGCAACATGTCACGCACTGCTTCTTCGCGCTCACTGAAAAAGTCATCAATCCGGGCTCTTAAACCACCAAATATAGAAAACAACATGACAGGAAGCGCTGCAAAAAAAAGTACAGGTATCCAATTTACTGCGTATAAAATACTGTTATTGTCTGAACTCAGGTGACCAAACTCATGAGAGAGATGCGCGAATTCATTATCCATATTCCAGAGAATCCATGGTGTCATCACAAAACCACACAGAAGCGCACCCAAATAGGGACCTGCTGTAAAAATTAATCGTGGTGTTCTGACGATGACCCAAGGGATAATCGATAACGGAACCAGAGCAATCGAGAGCTTAGCTAACGCTCCTAATCCAAGCGCAGCGCCCATTACCAGCCACCATAATTCCGTTTGCTGGTTGGGACGACAATGCAGGATCGACGCAAACGCACACAACGCTAATAACATGAAAAATAATAACCAAATATCCGTGGTATGAACCATGCCCAGGGCAAGCAATATCGGGCTGGTCGCATAAAGAATGAGAAGGCGTCGACCAGCATCTTGATCAAATCCAGCTAAACGACCAAGCCACACAAGTAATATTCCAGAGAACAACCAAGCGACCCAAGCCATCAATCGGACCTGGACGATTTGAGGTAAAAACTCGAGACCGTGGGTGACTGATTGAGCGGCAGTCACTAGTGGCCCTTTGGTTTGATAGCTTAAATCCTGGTGTGCTAGCCAAGTGGTGTACTGCGCCTCATCAAAATGAACCGGAGTAGCAACTAAACTCAAGGCCACAAGGACTATAAAGCCGACGCAAAGTATCCAAATCCGCACTTACAAATTTTTCTCCGCATAGGATGCGAGTCGCGAACGTACAACTCCTTCGAGATGCTGTGTCGACGATCCGGTCCATCCTTTAAACCGCTCGACTACGTAGGTTAAGCCTGAGGTTAACGCGGTTAGATAGTTGCTGTCGATCTGCGCGAGGTTTCCAAGACACACAATCTTCGAGCCCTTACCGCAGCGCGTGATAACGGTCTTCAGTTGCTGCGGCGTAAGGTTTTGGGATTCATCGAGTAAAATAATCGCATCTTGAATCGAACGGCCACGGATAAAATTTAGAGACTTAAATTGGATATTACCTTTCTCAAGCGCGAACCGTATCGATGCCTCAGGGTTATCATCATGCTCATGTAGCGCCTCCAGGTTGTCATGAATCGCAGCCAGCCATGGCATCATCTTTTCTTCTTCAGTACCAGGCAAGAAGCCGATATCCTCAGCCACCGGGGGTGTCGATCGTGTAACGACAATCTTCGAGTAGCGCTTTTGTTCGACAACCAGTTCTAAAGCACAGGCAAGCGACAATATCGTCTTCCCAGAACCTGCTGCACCAATCAGTAAATTCAGGTCCAGTCCAGTATCCAAAAGTGCATGCATCGCCATAGCCTGATAGACATTTAATGGGCGGACACCCCACGCTTCGGTGTCTTCCAAGCGATGACGCCCAATATCAAGTAACACAACAGATTCCTCGTCCAGCTGGCTGACACGAGCTGCGAATTCATCTGTCGAATCGATAACATATTGATTGGGATAAATTTCTTCGGTGAATACTGAACGAGGAATTCTGTGATAAGTTCTCGATCCTTCGCTCCAGGTATCGACATCGGTGACAAGTTCCCAAAACTCGGTGCTAAACTCTAAGTATCCGGATGGCAAAAGCTCGACATCACTTACCAGTTGGTCACGACGATAGTCCTCGACACGATTCAGGCCAGCGCCTAAAGCCTTCAGTCGCATGTTGATATCTTTCGTCACCAAGATCACATCACAAGATGGATCCTGATTTTGAATCTCCAATGCGCAATTTATGATTCGATTGTCATTCGATTCGATGTCATCAAGACGGCCTCTAGATTCGTCAGCAAGTGGTGAGCGATGGATCGCAAGAGTACCCAAGAGTTTTCCATTGTCACCTTTCAAGGCAACCGGAATTTCTACTCCTTTCGCGATAGCCTCTGGAGTCGAGTGCCCCAGCACTTCGTCAACCATACGAATCGCCATTCGCGCCTCTGCGGCGACGTTTTTCTTGCGATCCTTAATATCATCAAGTTCCTCCAGAGCGGTCATCGGAATGACAACTGCATGTTCATGAAAGTTGAATACACTCATAGGGTCATGCAGAAGAACATTGGTATCCAGTACGAAGGTTTTTTTGGTCATTTATTGGCAGGCCTCAGGCAAGTCGTCCAAAACAAAAATATGAGAATGTAACGTTTAAATGATGATTCGTTGACCCTATCTGACATTCAAGAAGAACACCATGACCAAGGATTCAAAAATGAAGCGATCGATTTACATAATTGGTGGAATCAGTCTACTTATGCTCAGTCTCACTGGGTGCGTTTCAGGTCTCCAGGGAGACACATACTCCCGGTCCGAGGCCCGACAAGTACAGGAGGTTGAGTTTGGAACCATCTTAAGTACCAATCCAGTTGTCATCGAAGGCAGGCAGACAGATGTGGGCCAGTTACCAGGAGCAATCATTGGCGGAGTCGCAGGCTCATCAGTCGGCGAAGGCAAAGGCCAGGAGATCTTTACTATTCTTGGGGCAGTCGGTGGTGCTGTGGTTGGAAGCATGATCGAAGAGCAAGCAACCCGCGCACAAGGCCTTGAGCTCACAATCAAAATGGACTCGGGTAAGACCCTGTCCATTGTTCAAGAGGTGGACTCAGTCAATGCCTTCATTGCAGGACAACGCGTTCGCGTACTGACCCAAGGCGCACTGGCCCGCGTATCACCGAAATAAATCAGCCAAAGCCCTTTTGAGATCAGGGTATTCAAACTGAAAACCGTGATCGAGGGCGCGCTGAGGCTTAACCGGCTGACCCTTGAATAACAAATCAGCCAATTCACCCAAGACCAGGCGCATCGGCGTTTCTGGCACCCTAAAAATGGTTGGACGTTTTAGTATCTGGCCAAAAGTTGTTGTGAACTCTTCATTGCTCACGGGATGAGGACTCGTTGCATTGTAAGCCCCGGCATCTGGCGTGCCAGACAACATCCAACGAATCATCGAAACCAAGTCATCGCGATGGATCCAAGACAAAATCTGCTGACCATTGCCAAGAGGACCTCCAAGGCCCAATCGGAACGGCATTTCGAGACGGCCCAAGAACCCGCCTGGGCGCCCGAGGACCACCCCGATTCGCAGTGTATAGATTTGTGTCGCTTCAGAATTCAATCTATCGATTGCTCGCTCCCAATCCGCACACAAGCACGCCGCAAAGTCCCACCCCGATTCATTTTCTTCGGTGACGTCTTGAGTCTGCGCGCCGTAGTACCCGATCGCACTACCAGAAATCAAAACATCAGGCTCACCATCCAGCAAATTCAACCGTGACACCAATTGCTCAGTCACAGCGATCCGAGACGAACGAAGCAGTCGTTTCCGCTTGTCGGTCCAACGAGAATCCGCAATACCCTCACCCGACAAGTTAATGACTGCATTTGGCATCGCATCCACCTCGGCGAAGGACGTAATCCAGCGAATCGATGCCGACAATGTACTAAATCGGCCCGCAGCTTTCGCGGGGTGTCGGGTCAAACAAATCAACGAATGGCCATCACTCAACAGTGCAGGGAGGAGCGCATCCCCTACAAATCCGGTAGCTCCTGTTAAAAGAATTTGTGCCATAACCGATCTCCCATTGCGGCCGCCATTTGGTTTCGTCACACTGACACTGTTTGGGCGCAGAGGTACATGTGCAAGGCATTAGTTACACAATAAAAATCGTCGCAATATTAAGTTGCCTCACTGTAAGTGGCGTAACAAACGTGTTTGCAAATTCGTTTAGCCGCGCCTGGGTCACCGTCGAGCGAACCGGAAAAATCAGTCAGTCCATCAAAAGAACATGGAAAGACTCACCACTTTATCCAGAACTGATCGCCAAATCGACCGAAAAGCGACTCGGTTCGATATCAGCCCAAGACCTCGAAAAGTTAATACAGCAATATCCGGACAGTGCCGCCATCGCCAACCTCCGCTGGAAGAAATTATTTCGATTAGGCCGAGCGAACTGGCATAAAGATTTTTTATTTCTCTATCGACCGACAGATAACGTCAAACTCAATTGCTATAAACTCGAGGCCAAGTTTCGCCTCAAAAAGGACACCGACAAAGACCATCGCGAGGCTTTACGCTTGTGGACCCATGGCAAAAGTCAGCCAAAAGACTGTGATACGCTCTTTTCAGTAATTCAAAAACGCGAACTAATCACCAAGGAAGTTCGCCTGCGCCGCATCAATAATGCGCTCGAAAATAGGCAATTACAGCTCGCCCGCTGGCTCGCAAAATCACTGGATAAATCTGCAACAGATCACATCAACGCCTGGGCTCAGGCAAGACGCCGACCAGCGAAATTTTTGACCACGCGAGCGGCAGAATTCCCAGAATGGGTCGATATGGCGGCCTCTCGCCTCGCCAGCAAAAATCCAGACAAATTATTAAGTCTCATCAAAAATCGAAAGATTCCGGACAATGTAAGACAAAAGGCGATCTTGGGTACCGCTCGCACCATGGCGATCAATTTAGACCCTGCAGCAGCACCATTACTGCGCATGGATCTGCCCTCGAACCCGATTTTAGATCACTGGCGAGTACGCTTTTTCATCCATTTCCAAGAATGGCCCGATGTGCTTATGGCTATTTCCAAACTATCACCCGAGGAGCGTGGGGAGATTGAATGGAACTATTGGGTCTC
>JBMZTF010000097.1:0-5461 GCA_049623565.1 Litorivicinaceae bacterium | reverse complement strand
GCAAAATGCCCGTCTTCTCCCATGCCAAGGACCACAATATCGAGGGAACATTGGTATCTGTTCAGATAATCAGCCGACTGCTCCGCATCCTCTGAAACAAACAGTGATTCAAAAGTCGCTTCCGAGGCATGTTTCACACATAGCGTGGATTTAACCAACGCGGCATTAGATACATCCGATGATTCATCTACCGCGCGCTCGTCGACCAGGGTCACGTAAACCGATGACCAATTAATCGACGCATTCGACAGCTCAGACATCAAACCGACCGCGCTCCGTCCACCAGGGAACGCGATCCGCACGGTTCCCTGTCGGGCAATGGTCTCCATCAAGGCCCGAGTAATGACAGAACTAATACTCATCCGTCGACCTCAGGCTCGATCCAACGATGTCCATGCTCAGCCATCAACTCAAAGGACGATACCGGGCCCCAGCTTCCTGCGGTGTACTTTTCCGGCTTCCGCTTCTTGGCTTCGTTGACGATCGGGTCAATAAAGGCCCAGGCAGCCTCAACCTCATCCGACCGCATAAAGAGCGTCTGGTTACCTCGCGCAACGTCCATCAACAAACGCTCGTAGGCCTCAGGTAACCGTGTCTTGAAGGTCTCATTGAATGAAAGATTTAAGCTCGCGGGGAATAATCGCATGCCGCCTGGACCCGGCTCTTTACTGGTCATACAGAGCTTCAAGCCCTCATTAGGCTGCAATCGAATCACCAACCGATTCGGCTCCATCGTTTCGGCGTCCCCACGGACTCCGTCCTCGAAAATATTGTGGGGTGGGCGCCTGAAAGTGACTACGATCTCACTGGCCCGTCCGGCCAGTCGCTTACCGGTCCGTAAGTAGAAAGGGACACCCGACCAGCGCCAGTTTGAGATCTCACAGCGCAACGCGGCGAAGGTCTCGGTACCGGTATTCCGGCCTACTTCGTCGGCGTAAGATTCGACCGGTTTCGCTTTGATCGATCCCTTGGTGTACTGACCTAACTTCACACAGCGATCGAAATTCTCTCGTGTAATTGGCTTCAGTGCGCGAAGCACCCGTAGCTTTTCGTCACGGACCTGGTCAGCTACAAATTTTGACGGGGGCTCCATCGCGACCAGACACAGTAACTGGAGCAGGTGATTCTGCACCATATCTCGAAGCGCACCGAATTCATCATAATATGACTCTCGGGAACCCACGCCCACCTCTTCAGCGACGGAGATCTGCACGTGATCAATGTGGGAGTTTGACCACAGCGACTCAAACAGGGAGTTAGCGAACCGCAGGGCCATCAAATTCTGTACAGTTTCTTTGCCCAGATAGTGATCGATTCGGTAAATTTGCCGCTCTTCGAAGACAGCTAAAATTGAGTCATCGAGTGCTTCGGCACTCTCTAGGTCGTGACCCATCGGTTTTTCGACAACTAATCGCGTCTGCTCCGTTTTTAGGCCGGTGCGTTCGAGTGTCTGACAGGCGTCTGCAAACAATGTCGGCGAAATAGCAAAATAAAAAACACGGGGCACGGCAGTGGTAGCTAGACAGGCAGATTCAATTTCTTCTGCGCCCTCGCCTGTTTTTACATTGAACCCGATAATCTGTATTCGCTGAGAAAATGTATCCCAGTCCGCCTCGTTATCCTTGGTAATAACCTCATCGCAAAATGGTCTCAATTTTCCAAGGAAATCAGCCTTGGGTATAACGTTACGAGCGGCCGCAACCAAGGCACAGCTCTCCGGAATCTGCCCATCCAAGAATCGATGAAACAGCGCAGGAAAGATCTTTCGGAGCGCAAGATCTCCCGTGCCACCTACGATAACAAAGTCCGTTGGTGGGATCTCGGCTTCTTTAGGGATCTTAGATTCAATCACCATCTTTGATTCGTTTCGCCTCGTCAACAGCTACAATTTTTAGGGTACTCGTACCGCCCGGGTTATTCAGTCGATCGCCCCGAGTCAAAAGCACCTGGCTATCGTCGGGTAGACCCAACGACTCGGCAACCTGTACGACCACAAAGTGATCGACGAAACTCATTGGCTTATCAGTGGGCGGGTCAAATGCCAGAGGTTTCACGCCCCTAAACAATGCCATACGAGCCAACGTTTTTGACCTTACGGACAGGGCCACAATTGGCAGGCTCGCGCCTGATCGACTCATCCACAGCGGAGTGGAACCGCTCTCGGTGATACAAACAATCGCGGCGAGGTTTTTCAAATGGTCAGCGATATACATGGCGCCCAAGGCAATTGCCTCATCACGGCGAACATATTGGGCCTCGACCCGCGCGCCGAGGGCCTGCGCTTGCTCGGTTTGTTCAGCGCCCTCTGCGGTCTTCGCGGTCGCGAGCACTGTCTCGACTGGATAATCGCCGGCCGCGGTCTCAGCAGACAGCATCACCGCATCCGTCCCATCGAGGACTGCATTTGCGACATCGAAGACTTCAGCCCGGGTCGGCATCGAGTTCGAAATCATCGACTCCATCATCTGAGTGGCCGTGATCACCGGACGATCCAGGGCACGGGCGCGCGCAATGATTTTCTTCTGAACACCGATCAGCCGATCGTCACCGATTTCCACACCCAGATCACCCCTAGCGACCATCACAGCGTCACTTGCGGAAATAAGATCATCCAGAGCTATATCGGACGCGACGGCTTCCGCCCGCTCAATCTTAGCAACCAAATCAGCGTCGGAGCCCCGCTCTTTTAGAGCGGCCCTAGCAAGACGCATGTCCTCGGCATCTCGCGGGAAAGAGATCGCTACAAAATCTGCCTCGATCTCGGCCACCACATCCATATCGCTGAAGTCTTTATCGGTCAAAGCGGCCGCTGACAAGCCTCCGCCTTGCTTGTTGATTCCTTTGTTATCGGAGAGAGTTCCGCCGGTTATCACCTCTGTAACCACTTGTAGCCCGTTGACACTGACCACGCGAAGCACCACCCGGCCATCGTCAAGCAGCAAAACGTCGCCCGGCGAGCTGTCCTTGGGGAGTTGTCGGTAGTGGAGCCCGACCCGCGTCTGATCCCCATCGTCGGGGTCAAATTCAGCATCCAGCACGAACTGATCGCCGGTTTTGAGGTTCACTGAACCATCTCTGAAACGAGCGATTCGAATCTTTGGACCTTGAAGGTCGGCTAGGATCGCCACTGTCCGGCCGATATCTCTGGCAATATTACGAACCTCTTGAGCTCGCCTACGGTGATCGTCGGCGCTACCATGAGAGAAATTCAGACGGCAAACGTCCACGCCGGCAAGCAGAAGTTCCTTCAACAGCCCAGGACGGTCCGAGGACGGTCCGAGGGTGGCCACAATCTTAGTTCGACGCATCATATTGTCCTTGCGCGCGGGAGTACTCGTATCTTTTGTAGTAATTTAACAAGATTTTCCATTTCTGGGAAGGTGCCTCAGTCTGATAATCGAGTCCCATCAATAGCCTTCTTGATGCGTGCGAGGTGGGGCTGGAAGTCACTTCCCCGTTTTTGTGCGACGCCGGTAACCAAAACATCCAGAACCAGCAACTGCATCAACCTCGAAACCATAGGGATATAGAGATCAGTGTTCTCATCAACGTTCACCGGCAAGGTCAGTGAGGCGACGCGAGAAAGTGGGGTATCAGAGCGCGTTAAGGCGAGGACGCTCGCCCCGGCCTCTCTCGCGAAGGTCGCAGCCTCAACCATAGCCCTGGTGCGGCCGGTGTGGGAGATCACGACAGCGAGGTCGCCTGTCCCCATCGCTGATGCATGCATCCGCTGCATCAGGCCATCCTCGTAGGCAACCACGGGCACATTGAAACGGAAAAACTTATGTTGCGCGTCTCGTGCAACTGAACCGCTCGCGCCCATGCCGAAGAATGCGACCTGCCTCGCCTGACAAAATAGATCAACCGCGCGTTCGAGGGTCGGTATATCGATCGACGATTTAAGGTCCTGCACAGAACAGACAGCTTTGTCAGTAAGCTTTGAGAAAATTTCTGGCATCGAGTCATTCTCAGAAACCATTGATGTCGTGAGGGCCGGCCCGCTAGCAAGGCTCTGCGCAAGCTTCAGCTTAAAGTCGGGAAAACCGGTCGCTGAAAAGGTTCTACAGAACCGATTGACCGTAGGCTCCGAGACATCAGCCTCCTTAGCGACCCGGGCGATCGACATTGACAACACGCGGGATGCGTCAGCTAAAACGAATTCCGCCACCTTACGCTCAGAGCGGCTTAATTGATCGAGCGACGCTTTAATTTGCGTTAACACTTACAACTCCCTTGCACACCAATCTATTTTTTCGTAAATTTACGTAATATTACGAATATCGTCTAGGCAATGCACCATAACCATAGGCATGATGACATGATTAGAGTAGCAATTAACGGATTCGGGCGGATTGGGCGTAATATTCTCCGCGCGCTCTATGAAAGAAACCTACAACACGAGATTCAGATCGTTGCGATCAATGACTTGGGCAGTCCAGAGATCAATGCGCACCTGCTGCAGTTTGATACAACTCACGGGCAATTCGCGTTTAGTGTTGAGCACATTGATAACGGCCTGAAAGTAGAGGGCCAATGTATCGAGATACTTGCTATTCGCAACCCCGCGGAGCTCCCCTGGGAGCGACTTGAGGTCGATGTGGTATACGAATGTACCGGACTATTTACATCGAAAGTAGACGGGCTCGCGCACATCCATGCAGGAGCGAAAAAAGTCATCATAAGCGCCCCCGGTAACGAGGTTGATGCGACCATTGTCTACGGAGTTAATGACCAAATTCTCAACAATCAGATGCAAGTCATCAGTAACGCAAGCTGCACAACAAACTGCTTGGCGCCACTTGCCAAAGCGCTCGATGACGCCTTCGGTCTAGAGGACGGTCAAATTACAACCATCCACGCCTTCACCAACGATCAGAAGCTGACCGATGTCTATCACTCTGATTTATACCGGGCGCGGGCCGCCGGACACTCAATGATTCCAACAAAAACTGGCGCGGCCGCGGCGGTGGGGCTGGTGCTCCCTCATCTGAATGGACGGCTTGATGGTATGGCAGTGCGAGTGCCAACAATTAACGTGTCGTTAGTGGACCTGACCTGCAGACTAAAAACACAGGCCTCGGCAAGCGAGGTGAATCAGGCTCTGTCGGCGGCAGCGGCCGAGAGTGCAAACGGAATTCTTACCGTCAACACGCTGCCTCTGGTTAGCCAGGACTTTAACCACAATCCAGCGAGCTCCATCATCGACTTGGCTCACACCAAGGTTTTAGGCGGCCTGACAAAAGTGCTCTCGTGGTACGACAATGAGTGGGGCTTCTCCAACCGAATGCTAGACACGACCCTGTCCTGGATGGCGCACAGCGACAGCGCCTCAGGGCAATCCGCGGCATAGGATTTAAAGTTGCGATCGTTCGGCGGGGATTCCCCGCCTTTTTTTGGCACGCATTTCGCTCAAAGAAACGCACATACCTAATCTGCACCAATTTTGCGCGCACTGAACCAA
>JBMZTF010000096.1:0-5502 GCA_049623565.1 Litorivicinaceae bacterium | reverse complement strand
TGAATAAAGCTGTTATTGAGTCTGTCGATACCTACTTTTATGACATGGCTGTCCGGCTCGGTATTGACCAGATGTCGGAGGGTATGAAGAGCTTCGGATTCGGACGCCGACAGGGCCGCGATATCCAAGGTGATCTCCCGGGAATTCTTCCCAGTAGAGAGTGGAAACGTACTGCTAAAAACGAGCCTTGGTATTTGGGTGAGACCGTAATCTCGGGCATTGGCCAGGGATTCTGGGTGACAACGCCTTTGCAACTGGCGGCTGCAACGACCGCAGTGGCGCGTCGAGGGAATTTTATCGAACCTCATTTCTCATTACTTGAAGATGTCGACGCGGGGGCGCCTGTTCCACTTGGCGAATCGATGGACTGGGAGCGGATGATTGATGCGATGGAGGGTGTTTTCCACCGTGAGAACGGAACAGCGCGTGCTGCTGCCCGTGGTTTGAATTACCGCATCGCAGGTAAAACAGGGACGGTGCAGGTTGTCAGCATTGGGCAAGAAGAAGAGTACGATGCCGACCAGATTGAAGAACGATTGCGAGACCACGCACTATTTGTTGGTTTTGCACCAGCAGATTCCCCAAGTATCGTTGTCGCGCTGATTATTGAGAATGGTGGATCAGGTGGCACGACCGCTGCGCCAATAGCAAGAAAAATTTTTGATTATTGGTTACTTACCCGCAATGAGGGATCAAGGCCCCCGGACATCAAATATGTGGCTAAAATAAACCAACGCGTTCTTGAGCCAAGGCATGCTGACAGCAACTGAAACAGGTCATATTGAGTCATTCAGACCGAGGCGTTTCGCGCAGCGTTACGGTGTTGACCCTGTTCTTACACTATTTGTTTTTGTGACGGCATTGTATGGTCTAATCATTTTGTATTCGGCTTCGGGACAAAGTTGGTCTATGGTGCTCCGTCAGGGCGCACATGTGGTCGGTGGACTTGTAGCCATGGTCCTACTTTCACAGGTACGTCGTGATGTAATCATCCAGATCACCCCATTTTTATTCCTATTTAGCTTATTCTTGTTGACTGCCGTTTTGCTTTTCGGTGACGGCGCGAAAGGTGCTCAACGTTGGCTTGATTTACCCGGTCTTCCAAGATTTCAGCCATCGGAACTGATGAAGCTTGCGCTTCCGGCTATGATTGCGTGGTGGCTGACGCGACACAAGCTGCCCCCAACATTATCTCAATTAGTTATTGCGGCGTTCATGATTGCTTTACCCGTAGGTTTAGTGGCGAAACAACCCGATCTGGGGACGAGTATCATAATTGCAGTTTCAGGCTTCTTTACCATTTTTTTGGCAGGTATTTCATGGCGTTTATTAGCCGCGCTTGGTGGACTCTGTGTGGCGGCCTTACCAGCACTCTGGATGGTTATGCATGATTACCAGCGAACTCGTGTGATGACCTTGTTAGATCCTCAGAGTGACCCGCTAGGAGCTGGATGGAATACGATCCAAGCAATGACTGCGCTCGGATCCGGTGGGCTGTTTGGTAAAGGTTATGCCGCAGGAACTCAGGCGCAATTGAAGTTTCTTCCTGAATCACACACTGACTTCATCGTCGCAGTCCTTGGCGAGGAAATGGGATTTCTTGGCATCAGTATCTTACTAGTCTTCTATGCCCTGATTCTCGGTCGTTCTTTGGTACTAACGACTCGTGCGGAAGGGAATTTTGGACGACTGCTATCTGGCTCGATCACGCTAACCATCTTCGTTTATATCTTTGTGAATGTAGGAATGGTTAGTGGAGTTTTGCCTGTGGTGGGTGTGCCTTTACCATTAATTAGTTATGGTGGGACGTCGATTATTTCGTTGCTGATTGGATTTGGTTTGATTATGTCCATGCAACGCACTAAACGAGTTCTTTCAGGGGAGTCGTGATGCGCATATTTTTATTGATCTCAGTAATTGTTAGTCTCGGAGGAATGCATATTCCAGTGGCTTCAGCAAATTATGCTGAACGAGCAGAAGTTTTAGCAATGGCAGATCGCCTAGCTACCAAAGGCCTCGATCGAAATAAAGTCTTGAAAATTATGTCAGAAGCCAAGCGTTTGGATTCTGTGATCGACGCGATGAATCGCCCAGCTGAGAAAAAAGAATGGAAGGAATATCGTCCAATTTTTATGAAAAAAGCTAGAGTTAAAGCTGCAGCGAGTTTTTACATAAAACATCAAGACACGTTAAGGCGCGCCGAAACTGAGCTGGGCGTTCCGGTCGAAGTGATCTTGGCCATCATTGGAGTCGAGACATACTACGGGAAGAATAAAGGAAGTTTTAGAGCCTTAGATGCCCTAGCCACGCTTGGTCTCGATTATCCAAAGCGCGCCAAATTTTTCTTGGGCGAGCTTGAATCTTTATTTCTGCTTGGTAAAGAAGAAAATCTGCGCCTAACCGATTTAAAGGGCTCATACGCAGGTGCTATGGGGTTCGGTCAGTTTATTCCTTCGAGTTATCTGGCGTATGCGGTCGACTTCGATAAAGACGGTCACCGTGATTTGATTGATAATCCTGTTGACGCAATTGGCTCCGTGGCGAACTATCTCGCTAAGCATGGTTGGAATTTGGGCTATGGGATTGCCAGCCCAGTATCGAATGCTGCAGCTCAAGTCGAGCGGATGGAGTCCCGTATCGATGTTAAGGAGACGGGAAGGGAATTAACCTCCAAGGGCGTTGAGGGAATCCCCAGCGCATGGTCTGAGTTGCCTCTCGATGTTCTTGGTCTATACGGCGCCGAAAAAGAGGAGTACTGGGTGGTGACTAAGAATTTTTATGTGATCACACGGTATAACAGGTCACCTTTGTATGCGATGGCGGTAACGCAGCTGTCTGAAGATATTGCGAGGGAACTTGGTCTGTGATTCGCAGCGCTGTCATCTTAATCATGCTTCTCCTTGGAGGATGTTCATCTGTCCAACAGTGGATGGGTGTAGCTGAGCCGGCTAACGACGGATCAGAAGTTGATGAAGTCCCCGATGGCCCCCCCTTGATCGCCTCGGTTGACGTGGACTCGTTGCCCGAGCCTGAAGCAAAGCCCGAACCTTTATCGCAATACGGAAATCCTGAATCATATGAGATTGAAGGTATCACCTATACAATTTCGCCCGTGGGATCTGGTTTTTCGGAGATTGGAGTCGCTAGTTGGTATGGTCGCAAGTTTCATGGGCGGCTAACGTCTTCGGGTGAGCCCTTCGATATGTTTCAATTCACAGCAGCTCATAAGACCATGCCAATTCCTGCATGGGTTCGTGTCACAAATTTGGAAAACGATCGGTCTTTGGTTGTGCGCGTAAATGATCGAGGGCCATTCAAAAAAGATCGGGTTCTGGATTTATCTTGGGCCGCAGCAAAACGTTTGGGGTTTTCTGATAAAGGAACCACACAAGTGAGTTATGAGGTCCTCACTGTGCCGAGTTCTGACGCGGATTTGATCGCTAATCCACTAGTGAAGCTACCTCAGATAATTCTCCAAGTGACCGCAGTATCGACAGCAATTCAGGCCCAGAAAGTTGCTGACCAAATCCAAAAAGAGGTTCCCAAGGATATGGCGACTATTCGAGTGGACCCAAACGGGGCGGGCTTATTTAGGGTGCAGGTTCTACCAAAAATAGATTTACGTGTTGAGCGCGAAATTCATGACAAGTTGGTGGCCCTCGGATGGTCACCAAAGCGACTAATAGCAAGATGATTGAGTGAAGGAAGGAGAGTAGAGTGCGTCTATTTTGGATCGCCCTAACATGTCTGTTCAGTTTGACCGCTGTAGCCAAGGTACCACTGACGGAGGCGCTCGGTAACGGTCCCCCCATCCCTGGAGCTCCAAAGTTACAAGCATCGGGATATCTGTTAGTCGATGCGACTAATGGGGAAGTACTGGTCGAGTATAATGCGGATGAGCCACTACCCCCCGCGTCCTTGACTAAAATGATGACCGCTTATATTGCTGAGCGAGAGATTGCTGAGGGGCGTGCGAGTTTCGATGACAAAGTCCCCGTTAGCGTTAAAGCTTGGAAGACCGGCGGTTCAAGAATGTTTATCCGTGAGGGAACTGAGGTCCGTTTAGAGGATTTACTCCGTGGAATTATAATTCAGTCAGGTAATGACGCGAGCGTTGCTGTCGCTGAATACATCGCTGGGTCTGAAGATGTCTTTGCAGACGTTATGAATCAGACGGCGGCAGGCATGGGTATGGTCAATAGTCAGTTTAAAAACTCTACAGGATTACCCCAAGAAGGGCACTACACCACCGCCAAAGATCTGGGCATATTAGCGGCGAGAACAATCAAGGATTTTCCCGATACCTACACGATCTATAAAGAAAAAAACTTTACTTACAACGGAATTAAGCAGGCAAATCGCAATAATTTGTTGTTTCGTGATCCAAGTGTTGATGGGTTGAAGACTGGGCATACTGAAGAAGCTGGATATTGTTTAGTCGCAAGTGCTGAGCGTGATGGGTACCGTCTAATTTCCGTTGTAATGGGTGCTGCAACTGAGAAAGCGCGGGAGCAGGAAACAACTAAATTATTGCAATATGGATTCCGTTATTTCAAAGGCCAGACTGTATT
Source organism: Litorivicinaceae bacterium (assembly GCA_049623565.1). Lineage (GTDB taxonomy): Bacteria > Pseudomonadota > Gammaproteobacteria > Pseudomonadales > Litorivicinaceae > HIMB30. The sequence continues at coordinate 931 of JBMZTF010000096.1, read as the reverse complement.
TGAAGCAGATCAGCCATTGCCCGAGAGCTCTAGAAAAGTATGGTTTGGTGATGCTGAAACAGTTGAACTTGCGCCAACCGAGTCGCTATACGTCACATTGCCACTTGGTCGCGAGTCATCTATTCAAGCCACGCTTGATGCGCCAGATACGCTAGATGCACCGCTTGCCGCCGGCACGGTGGTCGGGACAGTAAAAATAATGCTCGGTGAACGTGTTCTCGCAGAGTCACCAGTGGCTGTCGCTCAAGCTGTTCCCGAGGGTGGCGTATTTAAGCGATTAGTGGACTTTGTGCTGAGATTATTTGCGTGACCTGGTGTTGCCTCAATGGTGAGATTATGCCGATTGAACAAGCCGCGATCTCTCCAATGGATCGCGGATTTCTGTTTGGTGATGGCGTGTATGAGGTGATGGTACAGATCGATGGTCACATCCGTGCCAATTCACTTCATGAAGCTCGCCTTCAGTCGAGTCTCGACGCGATTGGGTTATCGGTCTCAGTCGCAGACGTGTTTGCGGACGTCGTTCGGTTGACTAAAAAGTCGGGGCTCTTGAACGCCAAAATTTACGTGCAAGTGACGCGGGGGGCATCACCGGTTAGAGACCACGCATTTCCCTCCCAAATATCACCGACTGTTTTTCTAACTATTAGTGAGTTCGAGGCTATTACAAAGAAACCAGTCAAAGCGATCGTGTGTCCAGATATCCGTTGGCGTTGCAATTCAATCAAGTCTGTCTCTCTGCTTGGTAACGTTCTCTTATTACAAGAAGCTCGAGAGAGTGGTGCTCAAGAGGCAATTTTGTATCGTGATGACCTGGTGACCGAGGCGTCGACTTCGAACGTTTTCTTAATCCGAGGGCAGTCTCTCATTACGCCACCCTTGAGCGACCTTATCCTACCCGGAATCACACGTCATCTTGTGATGGAAATAG
>JBMZTF010000095.1:0-5533 GCA_049623565.1 Litorivicinaceae bacterium | reverse complement strand
CTCCGTGAAGCGGCCCTGCGTTATCACCGTGCCACGCCAGCTGGAAAATTAGAGATCGCACCAACCAAACCAATGGCAACGCAACGTGACTTAGCGCTTGCCTACAGCCCCGGTGTCGCCTACGCGTGTACAGAAATTGCGGAAGACCCGAGCAAAGCTGCCGAGCTGACCGCTCGAGGAAATATGGTCGCCGTGATTACTAATGGCACAGCCGTACTTGGACTGGGAGCGATTGGACCCCTCGCATCGAAGCCAGTCATGGAGGGTAAATCGGTCCTCTTTAAGAAGTTCGCCAACATCAACTCCATTGACATCGAAGTCGACACGACTGATGTCGACCGCTTCTGTGATGTGGTCTCAGCGCTCGAGCCCTCGTTCGGCGGAATCAACTTAGAAGACATCAAAGCACCACAGTGTTTTGAGATTGAGACACGTCTTCGCGAGAAAATGAACATCCCGGTGTTTCATGATGATCAGCATGGGACTGCCATCGTGGTGGGCGCAGGCATGCTCAACGCTATGCGTTACCTCGGCAAGGATATGGGGGAGATTAAGCTCGTATGCTCGGGCGCAGGTGCGGCTGCGCTAGCATGTTTAAATATGTTGAAGACGCTGGGGGTGAAACAAGAAAATATTATCGTCTGTGATCAACACGGTGTTCTGCGTGTTGGCCGTGAAAAGCCGATGGATAAGTATAAGACGCAGTATGCGAAAGAAACTGATCTGAAGACGCTGAAGGAAGCTATCGTAGGGGCGGATGCGTTCCTTGGTCTATCTGTACCCGGCGTCATTGATCAAAACGACGTTAAGAAAATGGCGGACCGCCCGGTCATTTTTGCACTGGCAAATCCAACGCCAGAGCTGATGCCAGAGCTTATCAAAGAGGTTCGCCCCGATGCCTTGATAGCAACTGGCCGCTCTGATTACCCGAACCAGGTCAATAACGTTCTCTGCTTCCCGTTCCTATTTCGCGGCGCATTGGATTGTGGAGCCACTGTCATCAACGAGGAAATGAAGGCCGCGTGCGCTGAAGCAATTGCTGCCATGGTTCACACCCCCCCGTCGGATGAGGTGTTAAACACGTACCAAGGCGAGCAACTAACATTCGGCCCTGAATATCTAATTCCCAAGCCATTCGATCCTCGGCTGATCATGGAGATCCCGCCAGGCGTTGCTAAGGCGGCGCATGAGTCTGGTGTCGCGTTGCGCCCAATCGAAGATATGGAAGCGTATCGCGATGACTTAAGCCGTTTTGTGTTCCGCTCAGGTATGTTGATGAAGCCAATGTTTGAGGCTGCACGCGCAACAAGGCGCCGATTGGTGTTGGCTGAAGGCGAAGGCGGGAAAATGCTTCAGGCTTGCCAGCTAATCGTTTCAGAAAAACTTGCTGATGTGACGCTCGTTGGCCGTCGTAACGTGATCATAGACAAAATTAAGTCAATGGGGCTTTCGATCGAAGCGGATAAGGACTTCCACATCATCGACAATTTGGATGATGAAGTCATCACGCCCATCGGCGAGGAATACCACACGCTAACGGCACGTCAGGGAATGACTCCAAAGGCTGCGCAAACACGCGTTCGTGCAAACACCACAGTGCTCGCATCAATGCTGCTCCATCGCGGTGACGCTGACGCGATGCTTTGCGGAACCTTTGGGAGCTACAGCAAGCACCTTCTGCTGGCAGAAGAGATCGTTGGACGCAAGAAGGATTCGCCTGTCGTTGGTGCTCTAACTGTATTGATTTTGCAACAAGGAACGATTTTCCTAACCGACACCCACGTGAATTTTGATCCGACAGCCGAACAGCTTTGCGAACTAGGGAAGCTTGCTGCCGATGAAATCCGGAGGTTTGGCATTCAACCAAAGGCAGCATTCCTCTCACACTCAAATTTTGGCTCCCAAAATACACCCTCCGCAGCGAAGGTCCGTGAGGCTACTGCAATGTTTATGGAGCGTTATCCAGATATTGAGGCGGATGGTGAAATGCATGCCGATGCGGCGCTTGATGAAAAGGTTCGGCTAGACCTCCTTCCAGACAGCAAACTGACCGGGACAGCAAACTTGCTAGTTTGCCCGAACCTGGACTCTGCAAATATCGCGAGAAACTTGTTGAAAGTCTTGGGTAATGGCGTAACCGTCGGGCCACTATTGTTGGGGCTTGATAAGGAAGCGCATGTCGCTACTACCTCAAACTCCCCAAGGGGTATCTTTAATATGGCTGCCGTTGCTCTCGCTAACGTGAATCGTAACGACTAAAACCCTCGTCCTCGTGACCAATAGCCCGAGCCTCAGCCGCTCGGGTTTTTATGCGAGCTCATCAACTAAAAAGTCAATCAATGCACGTGTTTTCAAAGGCAAGTGACGACCATGAGGAAAGACGGCGTAAAGTTTTCGCTCAGGAAACAAACGGTATTCAGGCAATACTTCACGTAATCGTCCGTCCTCAAGATCAGTCTCAACCATAAACCGAGGAAGCAAGATGAGTCCCTGGCCCGCTCGCGCAAAAGACACCATCATTTGATCATTGTTTGTTGAAAGCTTCGCCTCCGTTATCACCTGCACTGGCTCTTCATTACGACGTTGGAGTTTTAACCGTTGTACGACGCGCTCCGATGCGTAATGAACGAAAGGTATATCAACCAGATCTTCAGGATTGGTTGGTGTCCCATACTCAGCAAGTAAAATCGGTGCACCAACAAGGACCATTGGAACGTCTGATAGCCGACGAGCCACCAAGGAGGAATCATCTAAGTGACCAATACGAATCGCTAAGTCAAAACCCTCACCAACCAAATCAACAAACCGATCTGAGAGCTCTACATGTAGATTAATGCTAGGGTACTGCGATACAAACGAGGTCAGTGGTTCTTTGAGGACACGCTGACAGAGCGCCACAGGGGCGGAGATACGGAGAGACCCCTCAGGCTTCGCCTTCCGGCCCGCGAGCATTTCGCCCACCTCTTCGATCCCCTCAACCAAGGGCGCTGAGCGCTCGAATAGGAACGAACCTTCGTCAGTCAAACTCAATTGACGCGTGGTCCGGTGGAACAAACGAACGCCCAGATCGCTTTCTAAACGCTGAATTTGTTTGCTCACGGCCGAGCCGGTCATTCCTAACCGTCGAGCAGCTTCAGCAAAACTTCCATGACGGGCTACTGCAACAAAAATTGGTACGCGAGATAAACGATCCATCACTACTCCATCGATAGGTTGTACTTAACTGATGTTATTAGCTCCAAAATAGAATTAAACAAGTGAATTTAATCATCATTTAATTCCATAAATTTGATAGTCATCATTTGCTAAACATGAAATACAGGAGACAACCATGTTAAATCAAGCACTTGGAGTAACGATTACGCGTATTGCCCTCGGGATGATTTTGTTTGCACACGGCTACTTTTTAAAAGTCGAGACCTTCACGATTGAGGGTACAGTTGGATTTTTCTCAAGCATTGGACTTCCCGCAATCGCTGCATACCTGGTTATCGCGGGTGAAATCCTTGGAGGCATCGCCTTAATCCTTGGTGCCTTCACTCGCTTAGCGGCATGGCTTTCATTACCAATCCTGATCGGTGCAACCTGGATGCACCTTGGTAACAACTGGGTGTTCTCAGCCGAGGGTGGTGGTTGGGAATTTCCAATCCTACTGGTCGCGTTGGCTATCGCAGTTGGATTGGGTGGTGCCGGGAAGTATGCAATCGATAATCTTGAGTGGATGAAACACTTCAATCTCACTCAATCGACCACAGAATAAGCGACTGCGTAACCCTATGGTGTGATCGTCTGGCCATCCCAGGCGATCACTTGACCTGATCGCTCTGGTGTTAGCTCACGCAAAACATCCCAAAGATATCCGGACGATTGTTCCGCTGTGAATAATCGATGGGGATCAACCCCAGACTGAAACGGTTTTGAAAGATCAGTATCAACTGTCCCCGGATGCAAGCCAACCACGATCGCATGTGGATTGGTTCTCGAAAGCTCTAAACTCAAATTTTTAGTCAGCATATTCTGTGCTGTCTTGCTCGCACGATAACTATGCCAACCACCCAACCGGTTATCGCCAATGGAGGCGACTCGAGCTGATAACGTCGCAATGGTGATTGGCTCGCGATGACGAATCAAACGACCAAGCGCTGAATACCAGAGAAACGGACCAAAGCAATTCACGGAAAACACCGTTTCCAAATTCGACCGGGTGAGATCTGCGAGTTTTTTTTCAGGCTTTAAATCGAGCGACTCATCTTGCAAGATCCCTGCAGTGGCCACGACTAGATTGAGTGTATCGATCTGTGCTGCAATGGCTGTGGATGCATCGACAAGTGACTGATCAGATAACAGATCAAGTTCGACCGGTATGACCCGCGGATCTCTTGAGTCGATTTTCTGGATATCACGCCCCGTGACGACGACTTGATCAAATTGATTGGACTGAAGAATCCGATTAACTACGGCTCGTCCTAGGCCACCTGAGCCTCCTTGGATCAATGCAGACTGCGTCATCTCATTACCATTTAAAGAGTTTAATACTGAGTCCCATGCCAACAATACAGAATCCAAGTAGGATTGCGAGGTGAGACGTAATATCAGCTAGACCTGCGTTGTCTAACATGACAGCCCGCGCGGCGTCTAAGAGATGCGTGAGCGGAAGAACTTGAGCGATCGCCTGGACCCAATCGGGTGACCCATCGAGTGAAAACCAAACACCCGATAAGAGCAGCATAGGGAACGTAATGGCGTTTAGTAATCCATCGGCAAACTCTTTACTCTCAGTCCGACACGCAATCGCAAGTCCCAAGGTAATCATTGCGAGGCCACCCACCAAGGCGATTAAAAATAAGAGCCCGAGACTCCCAACCATCCTGTAATCCAAAATCAAGTTCGTCCCGACAAACACGATCGCACTTGCAGTCAGGGTGACCAGTAATCGCGAGAGGACCTGAGCTGATAAGAATTCAAATTTTGTAAGTGGCGTTGCCCTTAGACGTCTTAGGTACCCCGCTTGCCGATAACGCACAACCACGTAGCCAACGCCCCATAACGAGCTATACATCATATTCATCCCGAGGATGCCGGGTACAACCCAGTCAACGTATCGAATCGCATCACCGTCAGTTTCACCTCGCTCGAGCGGTCTTGGTTCGGTGTATTTGAGAAGAAGCTCCAAAATCGCACCTGAGGCTGAGTTTCCGTTGACCCAGTAGCGAACAGAATCCTCGACCACCTCAACGACCAAATCTGTCTGTTGTCGAGACAGCCTATCAAGCGCTTTGTTGCGATTCATACTGATGGTCTCTATGCCTGGGAACTCGAGAAGCTCTGGGAGGCTATCTGACGCGACCGCAGTGACAGTAAATAACGCTCTTGGTGGTCCGGAAAAAACCAAAGCCAGCGCAAAAACAATCAATACAGGGAAAACGAGATTCCAGCCAAAACTTGCTCGGTCTCTCAAATATTCGAGGTTTCTCGCAAAAAAAACTGCCTTCATTCGTCGGACTGATCGAATGATTGATGTCATTCAATCACC
>JBMZTF010000094.1:0-5606 GCA_049623565.1 Litorivicinaceae bacterium | reverse complement strand
AGTTCTCTGTTGTTTGTTCAGCAATTGATTCGGGGCTCGTACCGCGAATCACTGCAACCGCTTCGGCAACATGGCTTACAAAGGCTGGCTCGTTTGGCCTACCACGATGAGGAACTGGCGCGAGCCATGGGGCATCCGTCTCGATCAACAGACGGTCCGCAGGGATTCGTCGGCAGACCTCATGCACGTTCGTCGCTTTCGGAAAGCTCACAATTCCAGACATTGAAATGTAGTACCCAAGATCAATGGCCTTTTCAGCCATTTCCCAGGATTCAGTAAAGCAATGTAGGACCCCAGCAACCTGTGTAGAGCCGTATTCTCTAATTAAGTCGATCGTTTCGTCTTGCGCATCACGTGTATGCACCACGATTGGCAGACCTGATTTTCTGCCAGCCTCAAGGTGTGTAATGAAACTCTCACGTTGAACATCACTCACAGGATCGTGGAATCCATCTAGCCCTGTCTCCCCAAGTCCTATGACCGAATCGGCCCTAGCGAGCTCGAGTAGATGCTCGACCGTCACTCCCGGTTCCTCGTGCGCGTGACACGGATGAACACCTACGGTCGCCCACACTGGCTGATAGGCTTTGGCGAGCTGTCTTGGCCCGTCATTTCCGAGGGTAATCGAAATACATAGCATCCGATCGACGCCGTGCTCACGTGCTAAATCTAAAACAGACTGGACACCGCCCTCGCGCTCGGACACATCAATGCAGTCGAGGTGACAATGCGAATCGATCATGAATTCCCTCCGGGTAATATTATAACAGCGAACTCTCCGTTTTTTAGGACTCCGAATCGAGAGTATTTTCAGAGCGTCAAATCACACTACATGAGTGAGTATCAGCGATACGGCGGGGCCACTATGAAGCGAATCGATCGCACAAGCAATCAACATATCGAAACACCTCAAAGTCAACCCGCTGAGCCTGCGCGCAAACAAATATCATGCCTCATTTATTCTTGATCAGTGACGGCTTTGAGGCGGAGCCCAGGCTAGACTAAAAGCATACCAACCGTGTCAGACAATGGTTCAACCTTGGACCTTTGTACAAATGAATCCCCAGGCCGCGAACAATGAGCCGAGTGCTAATCCGACATTCACAGCAATTCCGGCTTGTGCTTGCTTTTTCACTTCAGTAATCCGTTCCTTGAACTGGTAGAGAAGCGCCACCGATGGATATGGTCCAGCTAATGTTGCAGTCACTGGATTGGATGCGTCGTCAAACTGCGCACGGATCAGTTTTTCACACACCCGCTCCATCACAACCGAGGCGATCAGTGCGTCGGTTTTCGCGAATGATTTCACGACCATCTGTGAATCCTCTCCATTTCGAATTCGAGCCATTGCGGTTAAGACGTCACGTGCGAGAGCAAACCTTTCAGGATCCGTCTTGACGGCCATTGGCTCGATCAAGAGCGTCTCGGCTAGCATCATGTCATCTAAAGAGATACCCAGGCTTTGCGACGTTTTTTCCAGGATCTCTAGCGTTGGCGAAGGTACTTTGACCATACGCAAACGGCTGATAAGCGTGGGGAGTAGTTTACCGGGAAGTGCTGTTTGAAATACGAAGACAGTGCCGGACGGTGGCTCTTCCACTACCTTCAACAGAGCGTTACTCGAGGCCTCATTCAGACAATCAGCTGGCCGCACTAACACCACGCGTTGGCCGCCCATCGAGGCTGTCGTGTAGGCGATATCAATTGAATTACGAATCGAATCTACCCTAATCATACCGGCGGCGCCCTCCGGTTCGATAAGCACTAAATCGGGATGTGTTTCCCGAATCTGACATGAAGCACATTGATCACAAGGCTCATGATTTATCGGGTTTAGGCATAACAGCAAACGGACCAGTCGATCTGTCAGTTCAGATGCAACCACTCCAGGTGGATGAACAATACACCAAGCATGGGGAGCCGCTTTGGATTGCAAGCCCTCCAGTACAAGGCGCCATGAGGAATCTAGCCAGGGCGACATGATAAATTCCAACGCGTCATCAATAACGTAATCATCGATTCAGTCACAGTATCAATGTCGGCCGTCGCATCTAAAGTCATGACGCGTTCCGTATCTCGACTCGCTATCTCCTGGTACATCGCCCTGACACGCTCAAAGAACGCAATATCCTCTGATTCGATTCGATCTAAGGCTCCACGAAGATCTGCCCGCGCAAGACCCATCTCCACAGGTATATCGAAGATCAATGTCAGATCGGGACGTCTTACGCCTTGAACCAGGGTCTCCAAGGACTGAATCCAATCTACAGGTAACTGTCGACCGCCACCTTGGTAAGCGTATGTCGCATCAGTAAAGCGATCACAAACGACCCATGCACCTGCCTCAAGAGCAGGTATTATTTTGGTCTCAAGATGCTGTGCGCGCGCGGCAAACATCAGTAGTAGTTCAGTTTTCGCGGAAGGCGCGTCTTCAGAGCGAGTGAGTAGTAACTGCCGAATTGACTCTGCATAAGGCGTTCCGCCCGGTTCACGGGTCTCAATATAAGTAATTCCATTAGCGTCCAATAAACGACATAGAGCCACTTTTTGGGTGCTTTTACCGGCACCTTCGATACCTTCGAGTGTTATAAACTGGGGCTTTGGAACGCTCATCTCTTTAACTGATATTTTCGAACATTGGCATTATGCGCCTCTAGGGTACGCGAGAATACATGTCCGCCGCTTCCGTCGGCGACAAAATATAAATCACCTGTGATTTCAGGATGTGCAACGGCTCCGAGCGCATCCGGCCCGACCAGTGCAATCGGTGTTGGTGGGAGACCATCGATACGGTACGTATTATACGGTGTTTTCTCCCTGAGATGCCGTCGTGTCAGATTGCCATCAAACCGCTCGCCAAGTCCGTAAATTACAGTTGGATCGGTCTGCAGTCGCATCTTCCGCTTCAGCCGTTCAAGAAAAACTCCTGCAATCCGTGGTCGCTCGATGGCGAGCGCGGTCTCTTTTTCAACAATGGAGGCCAGTATAAGTAACTCGTAGGACGATTTTAGAATAGACTTCACGCTTGGGTTGGCATTTGTCCACGCAAGTTCAAGAGACTCGAGGAGAGCTTGATGCGCCCTGTCTAGAAGCGCATCTTTAGACAAATCCTGTTGCCAAAAATATGTTTCAGCCAAAAACGCGCCTTCGTGCGAGGATCTGTTGCCACTTAAACCTGCCCAAACACCATCGGACAAGGTCAGTTCACCAACTAAAGCACCGTGCGCCGATAAACGTGCAAAAAGCTCGGAAGCAGTAATTCCCTCGGGTATCGTAATTCGCTCGATAACTGTATCACCTCTATGGATCTGACCCATCGCGGAGAGCACGGTCGCGTCATAAGCGAATTCATATTTACCCTGCTGAACATGCACGAGCTCCGGATATAGCGAAAAAACAAGTGATCGTTCTCGAGCAGATAAAGATGGGTGCAATGCCTTTAAAACATCACTCGCAGTTGAGCCTGGTGGCACTGTAATCACTTCGATAGCGACAGGTTCAGAGCGAAGAGTTTCGACCCAAAGACGCCCCATCACCACCATACAACTAATTGCGACGAGGCCAAGAAGTCCAAGGCGGCCGAACGCGGACATTATACTCGCTTGAAGATCAGGGTTCCGTTGGTGCCACCAAATCCAAAACTGTTGGATAAAGCGACATCAATCTTTGAATCACGTGCTGTGTTTGGTACGTAATCCAAACGGCAACCATCCCCAACTGAATCTAGGTTGATCGTTGGCGGTAGCACCTGATCACGAATCGCAAGAGCACTAAAGCATGCCTCGAGAGCACCGGCAGCACCAAGAGCGTGGCCCGTCATCGACTTCGTTGAACTGACAGCAATTTTCGATGCATGCGCGCCCATCAAGTTTTCGATAGCCTGCGACTCAGCAACATCCCCTAGGGGGGTAGACGTACCGTGAGCATTTACATAATCAACTTCATCAACAGACAAGCCTGCATCCTTAAGCGCGTTTGACATCGCAGCACGCGCGCCACGACCATCGTCTGCGGGAGCTGTCATGTGATGCGCGTCATCACTCATACCAAAGCCAACCAATTCACAAATGATGTCCGCTCCGCGTGCTTTGGCTGATTCATACTCTTCGAGGACCATCGTTGCCGCGCCGTCAGCGAGAACAAAACCATCACGATCCTTATCCCACGGTCGGCTCGCGGCAGCCGGATTCTCGTTACGTGTCGACAAGGCACGTGCCGCGGAGAATCCTGCGATACCTAGCTGAGTCGATGCTTTCTCAGCACCTCCTGCAATCACAACGTCAGCATCACCGTACGCAATCATACGCGCGCCAAACCCGATACAGTGTGTAGAGGTCGTACACGCTGTCGTGATTGCGATGTTTGGGCCCTGGAACCCATATTTGATTGCGAGATTCCCGGCGATCATATTGATAATCGAACCAGGAACGAAGAATGGTGATACCTTGCGTGGTCCACGCTTATCAAGTAATAAAGTCGTATCTTCGATTAGCGTTAAGCCACCGATACCAGAACCAATAGAGACTCCAATCCGCGTCGGATCAAAGGAAGTTTCCATCAAGCCAGACTGCTCAACCGCTTGGATTGCGCTGACCATCCCGTATTGGATGAATAGGTCCATCTTTCGAGCGTCTTTGATGGACATATACTGGTCTAAATCAAATTCAGGGACTAACCCGGCAAATTTCGTTGGATAGTCTGTAGTGTCAAATTCTGTAATCGCAGAAATTCCACTGTGTCCGTCTAAAATTGCCTTCCACGACTCTTCGACTGTAACGCCACAAGGACTCAACATTCCTGTTGCTGTGACTACGACACGACGCTTTGACATAGCTCCTCTCTCAACAACCAATATGAAAAAGCCGCGCAAAACGCGGCTTTTGAATATCTATACGGCGACCTCTGTCCCTATTACAGGTTCGCTTCGATGTATGTGATTGCTTGCTGAACTGTCGTGATTTTTTCAGCTTCTTCGTCAGGAATCTCAGTTTCGAATTCCTCCTCCAACGCCATCACCAATTCAACTGTATCCAATGAATCAGCACCCAAGTCATTAACAAACGAAGATTCAGTGGTTACTTCTTCTTCTTTGACGCCAAGTTGTTCACAAACAATTTTTTTGACGCGTTCTTCGATATTACTCATCGTTCAGAATACTCCTAATGATGTTGCTGCCACGGTCCGACGTGGCGTCATTATTACTGATGTTCGAAATATTACAAGCACCAGAACATCAGACTTAGGCCATATACATGCCGCCGTTGACGTGTAACGTAGCGCCAGTCACGTAGCTTGCCTCTTCACTTGCGAGGAAAGCAACGGTTCCAGCAACCTCTTCTGCTGAGCCGAGACGGCCCAACGGAACCTGCGACAACAATGCTTCCCTCTGAGACTCAGGGAGCACGTGTGTCATGTCTGTTTCAATAAAGCCAGGTGCGACAGCATTCACTGTAATCGCGCGGCTTCCAAACTCGCGCGCCATCGCGCGAGTCATTCCCTCGAGGCCCGCTTTAGCTGCAGCATAATTGACCTGCCCCGCGTTACCCATCGAACCTACAACAGAACTAATATTGATAATACGCCCCGTCCGTGCTTTGGTCATCGGC
>JBMZTF010000093.1:0-5773 GCA_049623565.1 Litorivicinaceae bacterium | reverse complement strand
TGCTTATCGACTAGTGGCCGGCGAACTATTCGGACACAAGGGCCCGGCCCAGACCTATTTGCCAGTGCTGATGATCGATGTTGCACCGAATGGGGGCCAAACAACAATCCCATTGACCGATGGGTACACAACGATCATGTTTTGTTTTGAGGGCGAATTGTGGGTGGCCGGACAAACGATTGGCGACGGTGACTTGGCAGTTGTCGAAGGGGATGGTGATGCAGTGATCCAGGGCGGAGGGCGTGGACTTCTTCTCTCTTCGCCGCCCTTAAATGAGCCAATCGCGCGCCACGGGCCGTTCGTTTTAGCAACGGAGAGCGAGCTGAAAACAGCGTTCATTGACTACCAGATGGGTCGGCTAGCCCCGAATCAGGCTGTATTTCTGGCGTCAGGTGGCCGCGGGTAACCTCGCCAGTATCGAGGAGTGGTGCAGCGTCGATGTGGCGTGCGCCCATCATCTCGGAGACTTGTTTCAGAACAAACACCACCTGATGCTGCTCCCATTCACGGAGAGATTCAAAGCGATGCAGAAAATTCTCCTGTAACGGTTTTGGTGCTTTTATCAGGAGCTCCGTGCCGGTGTTTGTGATCACGAGAAACACCTTCCGGCGGTCCGTTCCCGACCGCTGTCTCTCGAGAAGCCCGCGCTTCTCTAGCCGGTCAACGATCGAGGTTACTGTTGCCTGAGAGAGGTTGACTTCTGCGCTGATTGCTCTAATTGGTTGCTCTCGTGTGTTTGCGACGGTCTGTAAGACCAACAGTTGCGGCGTCGTTAGACCGAACTCTTTGCCTAACCGACTAGAATGCTGATCGATGGCCTGAACAATACGACGTAGGGCGACCAATACTTCTGTTTCGAGATTGTGTGTCTGCACTCTTTGTACCAGCTCCCTGCCAACGCTTGCATATTGTGGATTCGGTTAGAAATCAAGAGCAACGATTTTCACGATAAAAATTTTGACTTCAAAGTAATTTTTCTCAAGAAATAAACTGAAATATTTCAGTTATTTATATAAGATATTGATTTCATTAAAGTTTGAATAAATCTTGCCAATTCGCTAAACTAAAAAAACGTTTCGTAGGTGAAACATATTTCAACAAAAAATAGAAGAAACCTTTGGGGGTTACATGAAACAGCTGATTGGTGCAGCACTAACGGCAGGTGCACTTCTGTCAGGCGCGCAAACGTTTGCAGCTGATTGCGGGAAGGTCGTAATCGGTGAAATGAACTGGGCGAGCGGTGAGTTTTTGGCTCGGCTAGACGGATTTATTATGAAGGAAGGTTACCAGTGCGATGTCGAGTACTTGACCGCTGGTACTATGCCTCAGATCACGTCCATGAACGAGAAGGGTACGCCCGACATTGCTTCCGAAATGTGGGCAAATGCGGCAGCGGTGGCTATCGATGCGGCGATAAAAGAAAAGCGACTGGTTAAGTTGAACCCTTCACCGATCTCGGGCGCCGGTGAGGGTTGGATGATGAGCGCGGCGGCAGCCAAAGCCCATCCTGAGCTGAAAACGATTGATGACATCATCGCGCGGCCCGATCTCTTCCCGCACCCCGAAGACCCTTCAAAAGGTGGGCTCCATACATGCCCGTCAGGGTGGGGGTGCCAGCTCTCAACCAACAATCTGTTCCGAGCCTTCGATATGGAAGCGAAGGGCTGGAAGTTGATTGATACCGGATCAGGTGCAGGTCTAGATGGCTCAATTGCTAAGGCAAGCGAACGGGGGCAGAACTGGCTCGGTTATTATTGGGCGCCTACAACATTGGCGGGTAAATACAACCTCAAGCTGGTCGACTTCAACTCTGGATTTGATCAGGATCATTGGGATAACTGTATCGTGAAGCCTGTTGAGGAGTGTGATAACCCCAAGCGAAGTACTTGGACTAAGTCAGAAGTTGTATCTCTTGCGCAGGTTGATTTTGCAACACGTGTCCCTGCCGTTGCAGATTATGTGAAGAATCGTACATTCGAAGCTGGTTTGTTGAACAAATATCTTAGCTACATGCATGATAACCAAGCATCTGGCGAGGAAGCTGCCCTCGAATTTATTCTCAATGAGGAAGCGACTTGGTCTAATTGGGTGTCCAAGGATGCGGTGAGCCGAATCAAGAAAGCTCTTTAAGGTATACGTTAAAAAAACGGCCGGATAACTTTGGTTAGTCCGGTCGTTTTTATGTTTAGTTAGTTTATGGATTGGTTAATAGAATTTCCGGAACTTGGTCGTCGTGACATGCGCGACTTTCGAAAAGGAATAGATCAGGGATTTAAGGACTTCACTCGTTCCTACGGTGAAGATATCGAATCATTTTTTGACCCGCTACTTCAGTTCTTAATCTGGTTAGAGAAATTGCTTCTAGCTACGCCTTGGCCGTTATTCATTCTTGTAGTGGCCGTTTTGGCGTGGTTTGCGAGTCGTAGTTTAAAGGTGGTAGTTGGCACCGGGGTCAGCCTTTTCTTGATTGGATTCCTCGGTATGTGGGAGGACACGATGAGTACGGTAAGTATTATTGTCGTGTGTACCATGCTTTGCATCGGTCTTGGGCTACCTATCGGTATCCTGATGTCTCGGTCCGATCGCGCTCAAGCAATCGTTACGCCGGTTCTTGACGTGATGCAGACTATTCCTAGCTTTGTGTACTTGATCCCGGTCGTGATGTTGTTGGGTATCGGCAAGGTCCCTGGTTTGATCTCGGTGGTGATTTATGCGATCCCACCGATGATTCGTTTAACAAACTTGGGTATCCGGTTAGTTGATAGAGAAGTCTTGGAGGCCGCCGATGCCTTTGGTGCCAGCCCTTGGCAGAAACTAGTGCAAGTTCAAATCCCGCTCGCGCTCCCCAATATTTTTGCTGGGGTCAACCAGACGATCATGATGTCCTTAGCGATGGTCGTTATCGCCTCTATGATTGGAGTAACAGGCCTTGGTCAGCCGGTACTCAAAGCGATCTCGAATCAATATCTGGCGATGGGTCTGCTCAACGGCCTCGCGATCGTTGCGTTGGCGATAATTTTTGACCGGATTAGTCAGAGTTACGGCAAGCGTCTGCAAACCTACCGTGGGGGTCAGGGTGAGTGACTCAGAGACCAAGATCGAAATTAAACACCTCTACAAGATCTTTGGTGATGATCCCGAGACTATGCTCCAAAGAGTACGTGATGGCGTTAGCAAGGATGAGTTGAACGAACAATACAATCACGTGCTGGGTCTGAGCGATATTAATCTGAAGATGCCGGCGAAGGGTATCCAGGTCGTGATGGGCCTATCAGGCTCGGGTAAGTCGACTCTGATTAGGCACATTAATAGATTAATCGAGCCGACTAGTGGTGAGGTCTGGATTGACGGGCAAAATGTTCTTGAGATGGACGAAAAGACATTGCTGGAGTTTCGTCGGCATCGAGCGTCGATGGTGTTCCAGAAGTTTGCCCTTCTCCCGCACCGGACCGTCATGGAGAACACGATTTACGGTCTCGAGATCCAAGGCATGGGAGAGAAAGAGGCAGAAAAGCGAGCAACTTATTGGATCGAGCGCGTTGGACTCGCTGGTTATGAAGAGAATTATCCTGGTCAATTATCGGGTGGCATGCAACAGCGCGTGGGCCTCGCCCGAGCGCTTGCGACAGACGCGGACATCTTATTGATGGACGAGGCATTTAGTGCTCTTGATCCACTGATCCGGACCGACATGCAAAATATTCTTCTAGATCTGCAGCAAGAGCTCCACAAAACAATTGTGTTTATTACCCACGATTTAGAGGAGGCTCTTCGGATTGGTGACCAGATCGCGATTTTGCGAGATGGTGAAGTAGTCCAGCAGGGCACCCCACAGCAAATTGTACTGAAGCCGAAAGATGACTATATTGCCGACTTCACTAAAGACATTAACCGTGGCCGAGTGATCCAATTGAAAACGATCATGAACACCCCAAATGACAAGCCGGGTCCCGAGTTGTCGGGCGAAATGCTCGTCGAAGACGCGGCGCAATTAGTGACTGAATCACCCTCATCACAAGCGCGTGTGACAGACGACGCAGGACTTGTGGTTGGTGTTGTTGGTATTAACGATTTGATACGCGCGATGGCGCGTCCTGATATCGAATCTAGACTCGAAGAACTGTAAATGCCCAAAGAGACTCGGCTCGTGTATTCAACCGAGTCGGGTCGTATCCGATCTGACTCAGACACGTATCACGGCAAAAATCCAGATGACTCCGTGTGCCGTGTGCGCAGGGAAACCAAAGGTCGTGGGGGCAAAGAGGTGACAGTGATCTGGGACGTTCCGGGCGGCGAATCGGAGTTGAAATCCTTAGGTAAAGCCATCAAACAACGTCTTGGTACCGGTGGTTCCATCAAAGCTGGGCAGATTGTTGTCCAGGGTGACCACGTCGAGACCATCCTTTTGTTTCTTAAAGACAAAGGATTTCACGCCAAAAAGGCAGGTGGATGACAGTTTCTAGAGATCTTTTTAAACAAACGATGGGGTCATTCCCGACGGGAGTGACGGTCACCACAGCCTACGCAGCGGACGGCCAGGTAGTCGGTATGACCGCGAGTGCGTTTAGTTCTGTCTCGCTGGATCCCTTGTTGGTCTTGATGTGTCCAGCAAAAGACGCGGAATGCTATAAAGGCCTCACCGAAGCCGCGTATTTTAGTATTCATTTGTTGGCCGGAGACCAAGGGCCCCTAGCTTGGCGGTTTGCCAAATCGGATACGGATAAAATTCAAGGTATTTCGTTAGGCACAGGTCCAAACGGGAGTCCAAAGATACAAGGATGTCTTGCCTATTTAGAGTGTCGCCACTATGCAACCTACGATGGAGGTGATCATGGCATTCTTGTTGGTGAGGTTACGCACATTGAACACCCTGACAAAGACAGGGTGCCTTTGGTGTACTGCAAAAGCACGCTGGGCCCTTTGCCTCTTCTTGATTCTTAACAGCGCTCTCTGCTCGGCCATGCCCCGTGCCCCAGGGGCAGAGTGTGATCGTCTCGCATCCATAGC
This sequence comes from Litorivicinaceae bacterium, assembly GCA_049623565.1. Lineage (GTDB taxonomy): Bacteria > Pseudomonadota > Gammaproteobacteria > Pseudomonadales > Litorivicinaceae > HIMB30. The sequence continues at coordinate 766 of JBMZTF010000093.1, read as the reverse complement.
CGCAGACCCTGACCACCAGGCCACTCCTATTGATTACCTCGGCATAGACGGGGGTGCTGTTATCGATGCCTGTCAGCGAGCCGTCTCTCAACACCCGGAGAATGGGCGCTACTGGGTACAACTCGGTCGCGGGTACCTGAAACTCGAGCAAAGCGAAGCGATGCTAGAGGCGTTTAAGAAAGCGAAATTACTTGACTATTCAGTCGCTTGGTTTGCGTTGGCTGTTGTGTACCACACTGGTAATGGCATCGTTGGGGTCGATCTCGATCGCGCGGAGGCGCTTTATGAAGAGGCATACCGTCGAGGAATCGGCTACGCGGCTTTGGGCCTTGCGCGGCTATATGATGAGCCGGGGTCCCCATTTTTTGATGCGGAGAAGGCCGACGTCTGGCAGTCACGATTCGATGCGCTGAGCAATCGTTGAGGTTGAAAGTATGAAGGAAGGATTCTGGTTGTTTGTTTTGGGTTTGAGCTCGTCGATTTTTGCGTTTGATGGGCAGCCACTTCAGTACGAAATCGATTGGGGTCCGGTGACCCTAGCTGACGCGACTGTCGAGTTATTGGACTCTGGCGAGGTTCGGAGCGTGTCGGCGGATGTCGCTTCTCGCGGGGTTGGTGCTTGGTTCTCGGAATTTAGATCAACACTCGAAATAATGAGTACGAGTGATGGAACGCAGATACTCAACGGTGCCAGCACTTGGGACGATGCGCTAAGTAAAATCACGGTGATGTGGCTCCCGTCTGAGCCGAGGCCGAGTGTTGACTA
>JBMZTF010000092.1:0-5809 GCA_049623565.1 Litorivicinaceae bacterium | reverse complement strand
TGCCCGACCAACGCATTCCCCGAGCCTTACCAGCTCGATGCGACCAAATGTATTAGTTACTTAACGATTGAGCACAAAGGATCCATTCCAGAAGAATTAAGAGCCCCAATGGGTAATCGTGTGTTTGGTTGCGATGACTGTCAGTTGTTTTGCCCGTGGAACCGATATGCATCCGTCGGAGATCCGGCGTTCGCTCCGAGGCATTCACTCGATGACCAATCACTGATCGATCTGTTTCAGTGGAGCGAAGAAGAGTTTCTTCTGAAGACTGAAGGAAATCCCCTCCGGCGCGCAGGCTACGTGAAGTTTCTTGAAAATATCGCCATTGGACTAGGCAACAGTGCGAGTCATATCGGGAAAACCATTGAGATTTTGGAGCTCAAACATGGCATGCATGGCGCGGTGCTGGATGAGCACATCGATTGGGCTGTCTCCCGCCTCAGGAATCAGGCTTCAGAAAGTGAGCGCGATAATGCTTGAGCTCATCGATTGACTCATGGATATCAGAGAGCGCAAGATGCTGACCTGACTTTATAAGCCCTCCAAGTACTTTAGGATTCCAACGCCTCGCGAGCTCTTTAAACGTCGATACATCGAGATTCCGATAGTGAAAGAATTCCTCGAGAGTAGGCATATAATGGGCCAAAAAGCGCCTATCCTGGCAAATCGAATTGCCACACATAGGCGACTGACGTGGGTCCAAAAACTCACTCAAAAACTCAATGGTTTTTGTCTCTGCCTCGACTTCTGTAATGGTGGAATTTTGCACACGTCCGGTAAGACCTGATTTCCCATGCTGCCGAGTATTCCACTCGTCCATACTGTCAAGCATTGCTTGCGGCTGACTGATTGCATAGACAGGTCCTTCACCAAGGATATTCAGATCTTTGTCAGTAACAACGGTCGCTATTTCAATGATTCGGTCCTTCTCAGGTGATAACCCTGTCATTTCCAAATCAATCCAAATCAAATTCAACGCGTCTTTCATAAGTGTCCCGTAAATGTCATGCACTCTGAGAGCGTTTTTGACTGTGTCGTTACCTGAAGCAGTCGATCGACACCTAAGGCGACACCGTAGCTCTCCGGTAAACCAGACGTCAATGCATCAAGTAACGCGTCGTCTCTCGGAACAATCGGCCGATGCAGTGATTCACGGCGCCGGTTGTCTTGGTCGAATCGGGCCGATTGTTCGACCGCATCTGTGAGCTCGTGATAGCCATTTGCGATCTCACGACCTGCAATATACAACTCGGCACGCTTTGCAACGGAATCCGCACCGTCACGCTCTACGCGCGCGAGCGCCGATTGGATGGCCGGAAAATTGATTACAATATGATTCATGAGATGTGGCTCGATCTCGGCCGTGAAAAGCACATTGAGTTGACTATCGAGATCAAGAGAAGCGGCAGCTTTTGGTCCTAAAATATTACTGGAGAATCCAGTGAGATCGTCAGTTGTAGCTTGATGCGGATTCAGCCCGTAGGTTGCCTCGAAGACATCGCTATATGCGATAACTTCGGGTCGCCCGTATTCTGTCAAGGTTTCGACTAAATCCTGGATCTCAGACACCATTGCCTGAAACGGATGAATTGGCGTTGGCCGATACCATTCAAGCATGGTGAACTCAATCGCATGCTCGGATCCTTCTTCATTGGCACGGTACGCTTTACCGATCGCATGCACTGGACATTGGTATTTCGACAACAGTCGTTTGAGATAGGTTTCTGGTGAGGTGAGCAAGTAGCCGATGTGGAGTCCAGCTGGATCGCTGACCGCAAAACTATCCAGCCAAGGATCAGACGCAGGGGCTTTCGCAATCGCAGGGACATCCACTTCGAGTGACTGTCTTGCCTCGAAAAACGAACGAAGCCCGGCCAATAAACTGGCGCGGGCCTCGAGAATGGTCCTTGTGGCCGCGGGCCGGCCCATCATTTTTTCGTTGCACGTGAGACGTAGTCACCAGTCCGTGTATCAACACGGAGCACCTCACCAATTTCTATGAACAGCGGCACGTTCACGACGGCGCCTGTTGATAGTGTCGCAGGCTTTGAACCTCCTTGCGCTGTGTCACCTTTGAGGCCCGGATCTGTCTCGACAACTTCCAGTTCAATGTGATTAGGAGGGTTCACCGCTAAGGGTGCCCCGTTAAAGAGCGTAATGAGGTAGGTCTCTTGCTCCTTGAGCCATTTCGATGCATCACCTACAGCTTTTACATCAGCAGCGTGTTGCTCAAAAGAACCATCGGTCATCATGAAGTGATAGAACTCGCCATCGGCGTATAGGTATTCCATATCAAGATCAATCACATCAGCCGCCTCAACCGAGTCTCCTGACTTAAAAGTCTTTTCGACGACACGACCCGTTTTCAGGTTTTTGATCTTCACACGGTTAAACGCCTGCCCTTTACCCGGCTTAACGAACTCGTTTTCAACGATCGTGCATGGATCACCATCGATCAGTACTTTCAGGCCTGATTTGAACTCGTTAGTTGAGAACGACGCCATCAATTACTCTCCGGTAATCACAACTGTTATCGTTGCAAATACTTCTGCGTGGACCTGGCACTGTACTTCATGCTCACCGGTTGTACGCAATGGACCTTCGGGAAGCCGAACTTCACTCTTATCCAAAGTCAAACCGGCAGCCTCAGCCGCTTCAGAGATATCACGCGTACCAACTGAACCGAACAATTTACCTTCGTCACCAGCCTTCGCTGTAATCGCAACGACTTTCTGATTCAGGCCCTCAGCACGAGCCGTCGCCGCATCAAGTTGTTCTTTCGCAGCTTTCTCTAGCTCCGCGCGACGCGTTTCGAATTCAGCAACGTTTGATTCATTTGCCAAAACTGCACGGCCCTGTGGGAGCAGGAAGTTACGCGCGTAACCCCCTTTCACGGTGACACGGTCACCAAGACCACCAAGTTTGCCAACTTTTTCAAGCAAAATTACTTCCATTTATTCATCCTCATTTTCTGGGGGTTCCTGACGAGCGCGGGTCCGAAAATCCACAAACGCGTCAATGACCGCCAATAACGCCAACAACAGTAGGAGGTATGGCGTAAAAAATACCAACGCCGTATAGAACATGATGATCAGTCCTTTCGACTCTCTCATGCTCGTCAACCCATGTACCAATGCCATGCCGGCAAACATTAATGGTAACGCACCCACCGGGGAAAACCGGAGCATCCATGGATCGACCAAAAACCCCGTCACTGCCAGGACTAGGCAGCCCGCTGCAAACACTGGCGGCAATATGACCGCCTCAAACTCCGTCTTAAACCCACCTGGGTTATATGCTTGAGCTTGTAAAGCCCGTGCAAATGTGAGCGCAAACAAGGCACTTACCATATTTACAAAGCTCAGTGCGCCTACGGAGAGTGATGCCATCCATGCATCCACTGTGGCCTCATCCACCCCAAGGGTGGCAAGCTGCGCCGGCGGAGCGACCACTTCTTTGATCGCGACAACCAAGCCCTTCAGCATCTCCTCGTAAAGCGCGCCCACTAAAATAACTAAGCCAAGCGATATACCCAATCCCACGACGAGGACGGTGAGCCAGCTTAGTGTCCGGTGAAGTACTGCTGCCAAGACAACTGTAATCACCAATACCAGCAACATGGCTGAGTCACCGAACCCAAAAGCCATCACAAGTGCGGAGAGCATTGGGATTACGGTCACCATTAGAGATTGATCGAGACCGCGACGGAGTGCGTATAACGCCACCACCGAAGCACCCGCCCATGACAAAAGCGGCATAAACAGCAGCAATGATGCGATCAACGCAGCCCGCCACTCAGACGCCATTAAATAATGCGCCAGCCGTGCCATGGGATCCCCTATTAATTAGATATCGTGCGAATCCGTATATGGAAGCAATGCCAAGTAACGAGCGCGCTTAATAGCTGTAGCGAGCTGACGCTGATACTTCGCACTTGTTCCGGTAATCCGTGAGGGTACAATTTTACCGGTTTCGGTAATGTACTGCTTCAACGTATCCAGGTCTTTGTAGTCGATTTCTGCGACGTTTTCAGCAGAGAAACGACAGAATTTGCGACGACGAAAAAAACGTGACATATCTCTACCTTACTCTTCTGTTACTTCTTTAGCTTCAACAGCATCATCGTTACCGCCAGCTTCAGCGGTTTCAACATCACCTTCCTCTGATTGCTCGGCGTCGCGATCACGACGACGCTCTGAACGATCTCGATCCTGACGACTTTCAGCAGCTTTGATCGGAGATATTTCTGTTGCAGCGTCTTTCCGCTTAATAACCATGTTACGCAACACAGCATCATTAAAACGGAAGGTTGTAGTGAGTTCATCAAGAACTTCAACAGAACATTCTATATTCCAAAGAATATAGTGCGCTTTGTGTAGATCATTGATCGGATAAGCCAACTGGCGACGACCCCAGTCCTCAAAGCGATGAACAGATCCTCCACCGTCAGTCACTGTATTTGTGTACCGCTCTATCATGGCCGGGACCTGCTCTGACTGATCCGGATGGAACAGCAAAACAATCTCGTAATGCTTCATTGTGACTCCTTATGGGTTTCGCCGTCCGGCCCATCCGAACGGCAAGGAGATTGTCTGCACGGCAGACAATAGGGCGCGGAGTCTAGTCGACCCTGCACCCTATTGCAATGGGTAAGTTTGTTTAACTGTCCAGGTCGTACCGATCGTCACCAGCTTCTTCCATTCCTGCAGCGGGAATCTTCACATTACGAGCGGGAACGACGGTCGAGATCGCGTGCTTGTAGACCATTTGGCTTACTGTATTCTTTAGAAGAACAACAAATTGATCGAACGATTCAATTTGCCCTTGAAGTTTAATTCCATTGACCAAGAAGATCGAAACAGGAACGCGTTCCTTGCGCAAAATATTTAGGAAAGGGTCTTGTAGCGAGTGCCCTTTTGACATAGTCACCTCCCGATACCGGACGGTCGTGGGACCAATCTTCCTCTGCGGTCCCTAAAGTTGGGTGCTTCCACCCACGACGGTCTATACATGTTTTTTTGTTTATGGGGACAGCTAGCCATTGCTGCCTGTGCAAATTAGTCTACACCAAAAGGCGAAGAAATCACGATTGTTTGTTCCCGATCGGGGCCAGTACTGACGATGTCTACCGGTGCGCCAACCAATTCATTTAATCGACGGATATATTCTTTCGCGGCCCGAGGCATTTCGTCAAGCGATGTCATGCCAAAAGTTGTTTCATTCCAACCACACATTGTTTCATAAATCGGCTTAGCCTCCGAGAAGTCATCACCTGTCGGTAAATAATCAACTACCTCACCATTTGGAAGCTCGTAGGCGACGCAAATGCTGACCTCGTCCAAACCATCTAGAACATCAAGCTTAGTAAGACAAATACCACTGATTGAGTTGACCTCGATTGCGTGTCGAACAGCAACCGCATCGAACCATCCACAGCGACGACCGCGACCAGTCGTGGTACCTACCTCTTGGCCCTTTAAGGCCAGATGCTCTCCAACAGAATCGAAAAGTTCTGTTGGCATGGGACCTGAGCCTACGCGCGTTGCATAGGCTTTAGTAATACCCAAGATGGCGTCGATATAACGCGGACCAAGACCAGAGCCTGTAGCAACACCGCCAGCGGTAGTGTTCGAGCTGGTCACGAATGGATAGGTACCATGATCGATATCAAGCAGGCTACCTTGGGCACCCTCGAATAACATAACCTTGCCATCACGACGGCTACGATGAACGAGATCGACGGTATCGCATACTGCACCCCCGAAGTAATTCACAGCATCCAAAGTCTCTTCAATCATCGCCTCAACAT
>JBMZTF010000091.1:0-6046 GCA_049623565.1 Litorivicinaceae bacterium | reverse complement strand
AGTTCCACGCCGAGATGGCCGTGGCGGCCGCTGAAGCTGGAAAGCATGTGCTCGTTGAGAAGCCAATCGCAATCTCGTTGAACGATGCCAAACGGATGGTCGCGGCATGTGAGGCAAATCAGGTCACGTTGATCGTCGGTCCGGCGCACTCGTTTGATGGACCGGTACTCGCCGCGAGACAGCTGATAGATAGCGGCCAGTTCGGCCGAATTTTAGCGATCAACACGTTTAACTACACTGATTTTATGTATCGACCGCGCAGGGACGAGGAGCTCAGGACAGCCGATGGCGGTGGTGTGTTGTTCTCACAGGGCGCACATCAGTTTGATATTGTCAGGTTGCTTGCCGGGGCCCCCGTGAGCGAGGTTTATGCGTCGACCGGTCGCTGGGATAAGGATAGGGACACGGAAATTTCCTACCAAGCGATGATAAAATTCACCAACGGTGCGGTAGCTCAGTGTACCTACTCAGGATTCGGTCGGTTTGATTCTGATGAGTTGCTGGATTGGGTCGGTGAGACGGGATATGACAAGGACCAGAATGACTACGGAAAATCTCGGAGAGCCTTGGCCGAGCTGACTCGTGACGAAGAAGTCAGCGCGAAGCGGGGCAGGACGTTCGGGGCATCTGAGTTACTGGGGATCGCGCCTAACCACGAACATTTCGGTCCGTTGATAATACAGTGTGAGCACGCTGACCTCAAAGTCGGGCCCCGCGAAATCAGTGTTTATAAAAATTTTGAAAAAGAAGTCATCGCGGTCCCGTTGGTCACTAGTCCAAGAGAACCCGTATTCAGGGCACTATATGACGCGGTCCGGTCGGGGACCCAACCGGTCCAATCCGGACACTGGTGCCTGGGTACACTCGAGGTCTGCCACGCTGTGATAGAGTCTGCGACGCATGGGAGACCTGTTCAATTGAACCGTTCCCCAGAAAACTTTTGAAGGGAGAGTGCTCGTTGGATTTACCCAGGGTTTTGATACAAGACGAAGTCAGACGTGCTTTGTTGGAGGATCTCGGAAGAGCGGGAGACCTATCCACTCAGGCGACAATAGATCCAGAGAAAACCGCGACGGCCATGTTCGTTGCGCGAGACTCGGGTGTCGTGTGTGGGTTACCACACGCGGTGATGGCTTTCGAGGCGATCGATCCACAGCTTTTATTTGATCAAAAGATTTCAGATGGCGATCAGGTTTCGCCTGGAACCGTCATCGCGTCGGTGTCGGGTCACGCGAGATCAATCTTGTCGGCGGAGAGGACCGCCTTGAACTTTATGTGTCATCTGTCAGGGATCTCTACCCTAACCTCTAAATTTGTAACTCAGATTGCTCATACAGACGCGAGGATGTGTTGCACCCGGAAAACGATCCCTGGGTTAAGGGCCTCCCAGAAATATGCCGTCCGCTGTGGCGGGGGTTCAAACCATCGATTTGGTTTAGACGACGCGATTCTTATCAAAGATAATCATATCGTGGTCGCCGGAGGGATCACCAAGGCCCTGACGGCTGCAAAGGCGTCAGCGGGACACCTAGTGAAAATCGAGATTGAGGTCGATACGCTAGAGCAGTTCGAAGAGGCGCTGGTCGCGGGCGCCGACTGCGTGTTGCTGGATAATTTTTCACCCGAACAACTAGGAGAAGCGGTTCGGATTAACCGAGATCGAGCTGCCCTTGAAGCATCTGGTGGTGTCAAGCTGGATACCGTTAAAGCGATCGCGGAGTCTGGTGTTGATTACATTTCGTCCTCGCAAATAACGATGTCGGCGTCGACGTTTGACATTGGTCTCGATATAGAACTTCGTTAGAGCTGGCTTTATGAAAGTAATCAACAACGATGACGTTATCAGGCTAGTCACCCAAGACGAGGTGACCCGTGCGTTGGAAAGTGCCTACCAAGATTTTTTTAACGGGACAGCTGTGTGTCGTCCGAGAGTCGACGTCGAAATTCCATCATCGTCACCTGACCGGTTCTACAGGTGGGGTACGATGGAGGGCGGTAGTGCGGGCAAATACTTTGCGATCCGCTGTAAGTCGGACATCATCTATCATAAGGCCACCGGTGCCTCGGTCACCCAAGAAAAGTACTGCGTCGAGCCCGGTACATTTTGCGGGTTTATCATGCTTTTTTCGGTCGAGAATGGCGAGCCTTTGGCCTTGATAAATGATGGTGTTATTCAGCACATGCGTGTCGCCGCAGATGGTGCGATCGGGGTGAAGTATGCGAGTCGTGAGGACTCTACGACTATCGGGTTGCTTGGATCTGGAGGGATGGCCAAGGACCATCTAAGGTCGGTTATTCATGTTCGTGATATCCGGCGTGTCAAGGTCTTCAGCCCGACCAAGGAAAATCGAGTAGCGTTTGCGGAGACGATGGCTGCAGAGCTGGGGATGAGCATAGACCCTGTGGACACGCCAGAGGACGCTGTCCGTGACGTGGATATCATCATGGGGCTGACCGACTCAGCTGTCCCAGTTATCAGGCCAGAGTATGTCGAGCCGGGTCATCACCTGCTAAATGTTGGCGGGGGTGGCGGTATTCCCCCGGACGTGCAGGCGAAAGTGTCGAAATTCCTTCGTTTCGGCAACACCGATTCTCCGGTCGGTTGGTCGGATACAACGTTCGATGATGAACACCTGACCTGGCAAGCCAGATCGGGGTTTACAGAGAAAGCGATGGCATCCAAGGGTCGAGCCCATGGTGTGGTTGGAGGCGACAGACTTGTGTACCTCTCTCAGGTGTTATCTGAAGGATTCAAGAGGGAGCCCGACGATGTGACCTACTCCGAGAGGGGTAACCTGCAGGGCAATCAGTTCCACGCCGTCGCTGGCTTGCTCTATGAAAAGGCGACAGAGACCGGTATCGGCGCCGAGATTCCAACAGGATTGTTCTTGCAGGATATTCGGAACTAGCAGGTGGGCCCATTGATTGTCTGGTACTGGTAATACTCTCTTAAACCAAACACAGACTTCTCCCATCCGAGCCCACTGTGCTTGTGGCCACCCGCGGGAAGCTCACCCGAGAACCCCCCCATCGCCCGGGCAGCGTTAACGAAAACGCGTCCGGCTTGGATACTACTTGCAACGTCTCGCAGTTCTCCAAGATCCGAGCCCCAGACGGATCCACTGAGTCCATAGTCTTGGTCGTTCAGTTCTTCGATGAGTTGCGGGAGACTCTCGTACCCTATGATCGGAAGTACTGGCCCAAACTGCTCCTCAGCTACCAAGTGATGTGATTGATCGATGTCCCACACCAGCGTCGGTTGGACATAGCAACCGTTGGTTAGATCTGCCGACTCTAGAACTGTCCCGCAGGGACGAACGGTTGCATTGGTAGATTTGACTGTGGCGATAAGCTTGTTCAATCGTAGCTGTGCATCGTTATCGATCACGGGACCGACCGTAGCCGCTGGATCTGAGGGTGCCCCCATCTGTAATCGGTCTGCAGAGTCGGTCAACGCTCTTATCATCTTCTCTCTGATTGAGATGTGGACATATACCCGCTTAGTCGCGTAACAAAACTGTCCGGATCGCCGGAATGCAGAGTCAATGAGCTGGTTTGCTGTTGTCTCGATATCAGCGTCGGGTAGCACAATCGCTGCGTCGTTCCCGCCGAGTTCGAGCTGGACAGACTTCAGTTCAGAAGCGGCAGCCGCAGCGACGCTCTTTCCCACCGCGGTACTGCCGGTGAATGATATTTTTCGGATATCTCGGTGCCTGATCATGGCCTCGCCGAGTTCATCTAGCCCGTGTAGTACACTGAGAAGGCCCGGCGGTAGACAACTTCGAAGCAGGTCTAGGAACAACGTCACGCCGCACGGTGCGCGTGGTGAGGGCTTGACGATGACCGCATTACCCGTCAGAAGTGCTGGGACTACCTTGGCGGTAGCCAGCGAAATTGGTGCATTCCAAGGAACGATCGCAGCTACAGTCCCATACGGGACCTTTTTAATTTCAGCGAAGAACGATTCATCGGTCAGATCGATGGAAGCAAGCTCCGCCATACCAACCTCGAGTGTGTGCCTGATTTGACCAATCGACTCCTGTACTTCCCGTCTCACAACTGAGTCAAGCATCCCTTGCTCGGTTTTCAAGGTCACTACGAGCTTGTCTAGATTGGCCTCGATCAGGGGAATAAATGATTCGATCGCCAAGGCTCGCTCCTCAACCGTTCGTTGAGACCAATCTTTCTGGGCAATCTTGGACTGTTCGACAACCTCGTGGAGATCATTCCTCGAGCACACTGGCATGGTTCCGATAACCTGCCGCCGGTCGTGGGGCGCCCTGAGTTCGATCGACTCTCGGGTCAGAAGCTGGGTCGCACCAAAAGACTGTAAATGCATCGAATTCTCAGTGATTGTCTGTTTTGTGTTAAACAATATCGGATCGAGTAGCCCCATTTACAAGCAACGGGAGAGGGCAATGACTAAAGAGAACATCGGGTTTGTCGGTTTAGGTCGCATGGGTATGCGAATGGCGCTTCGTCTGGTTGACTCATTTTCGGTGTTCGGTACAGACAAGGACCCATCGCTCAAGAACTCTTCAGAAACAAACGGGGTCACCTGGGCCGACGATTCCCGGTCGCTGGCAGCTATATGTCGTCATATTTTCATCGTGGCCGGCTCCGAGAGTGACGTGACGGAGATTATCTTCGGCGAACGAGGTCTTCACGGTGGGATCGATTCAGAAACTACAATCATCGTCTGTGCGACCGTTCGACCAAGCTACATGCGGGCATTGGCGGAGCGGCTGTCCCAAAATGAATATATCAGGCTTCTTGATTGTCCAATTGCAAGGGGCGAGATGGCCGCGGATTCAGGTGATCTGCTTCTGTTTGTTGGAGGTGACAGGCAGCTGCTTGACTCACTGACTCCTATCCTTAAACACATCGGTAGTGATATAGAGTTCATGGGGCCAATCGGCTCAGGACAGGTCGCCAAGGCGGTGAACAATTATCTACTATGGGCGTGCCTGACGGCCTCCATGGAGGGTCTAGATTTTGGGGAACGTATGGGTGTAGACCGCGAACGGATGCGTGCCGCGCTCGAAAAAAGCAGCGGGGCCAACTGGGCCATGTCGACCCGCGCCGACGATAGACCAGCGTTGTGGGCAGAGAAAGACATGGCGCTATTCTTGTCGGAGGCTGACCGATTAAGATTTTCCACACCAATCGCCGGACAGGTCCGCGAGGCAATAAAACTCTTCAAGCTCGACCGACACCTTGATCGATCACCTGACCTCGAAGAGTACCAATTCCCGGGGTAAAGTCTTTTCTTATTTAAGGTAGATGATTCCACTGTATCTCAGTTATGGTGGAAGCTCTGCCACCTGTGGTAGCGTGAAAAAATAAAAAACTTAAGGATCGAGTGATGGATGCTTCCCTCCTGGACGTCGCGTTGGCCGCGCTCTCTGTTTTACTAGAACCAGAGCGACTCTTTTACCTGGGAATGGGCACGGTAATAGGCCTTGCATTGGGCATTATGCCGGGTGTGGGCGGCGTGGCCGGTCTAGCATTGCTTTTACCTTTCACGTTCAATTTAGACGCGTATTCTGCTTTCGCCTTCATGCTGGGGCTGGGAGCGGTTACATCTACCAGCGATACCATTCCGGCCGTCTTGTTTGGCGTTCCCGGGACATCCGCGTCTCAAGCAACCGTCCTCGATGGTCACAGTATGGCGAAGAATGGGGAGGCAGGCAGAGCGCTCAGCGCTGCCTATGCCGCATCATTAATTGGTGGGCTGTGGGGGGCCTTCCTGCTTGGTTTGACGATCCCGGTACTTCGCCCGATTCTGATGAATATCAATTCCCCTGAGTTGCTTGCCTTCTCAATCTTTGGTCTTTCGATGGTGTCCGCGCTTTCCGGGTCGATGCCCTTGCGTGGTTTATCTATGGCGGGGTTCGGGATCTTATTGTCGATGGTGGGGGGAGACCCAACGACTGGGCAAGAACGATGGACCTTGGATACGTTGTACCTCATTGATGATCTGCCCCTTTTGCCGGTTGCGCTGGGGCTCTTTGCTCTGCCTGAAATCTGTGATGTCGCTGCGCGA
>JBMZTF010000090.1:0-6080 GCA_049623565.1 Litorivicinaceae bacterium | reverse complement strand
AATGGCTCCATCGGTTCTTGAACAACGAGCCGGTGTTCCAAGGATCAACTACCAAGATCTTCAAGAACGTTGGCGACGTCAAGCAGGATAAGGCTCCAATAGGCATCACGACCTTTTCCAAAATGCGGAAGAACAAAAAAGATGTTTATGCGGCCGAACCTATTTATAACTTGAAACCCGCATTCGGAGTCAGCTACCCCACCTCCCTGATGGTGGCGGATATGGCGCCGCATCCCAACGCGGCGAAACTTCTCATCCGCTACATGATGGAAGAGGGTTTCAAGCCTTGGGACGAGCCAGGCGACTACGCGGCCCGGGCTCCAGTCGAGGCGCGTCAAGTTAAGGACTATGGATTGCCAGCCTTTAATGATCTGGGATTAATACCCTTAGATCCTGACCAGGTTTACAATTCAAAGTATGGATTCTTAGCTCTTTATCTATCACTGAATTAAAAAACCTTGGATGGCGCCACACTCAGAATGCGGCGCCGTCCTGTCTTTGGCAGTGGCTGGCAAAGATACAAAACCGGTTTAACCATTAAGGACACATGAATGATCCACGCCATTCTATTCGATGCAGGCGATATTCTTTACAGCAAACCAAGTCGTCAGCAAGCCTTCGATGCATTTTTGCTGTCCCGTGGTTACGCTGCCTCGAAAAACCCGGATCCGATAGCAAAGGAGATGCGTTTAAAAGCCCACGCGGGACAAATGAGCGAGCTAGAGTTTTTTGAAAGATTAATGGCACATCATGGCGTGAATCATCCGACAGATGTTGAGGACGGGATTAAATTACTCCACGCAGAACAGCGAAAAGTAGTCTTCTTCGACGGCGTAGCAGACACTCTATTCGAACTAAAACGACAGGGGTTCAAACTAGGGATCGTAACCAATACGTATAACTCTCAACAGGAAAAATATAAATGGTTCGCTCCACTAGGGATCGACAAGGTATGGGACACGTATGCAAATTCCTGTGACCTAAAGATTATTAAGCCAGATCCCGCCATATATATGGCGGCTCTGGATCCTATAGGGGTGCATCCCCAGAACGCAGCCTTCGTGGGACACGCAAAAAAAGAATTAGACGGCGCCAAAGCGCTAGATATTACGACCATTCGATTTAACCCAGATCCTGATTGCGTCGAGGCGGACTTTACGGCCAATTCATTCAGAGACATCCTCGACTTGTCATGCATCGTCGAATCGGCGAACACCATGTCGGCCAATAAGCCGTCGATATGACATTATTCGGCCTGATCTTAAATCTAGTCGCAGCAGCGATTCTTCTTATTTGGTCGGTCAAACTAGTACAATCTGGTATCGAGAGGGCTTACGGTTCAAGGATACGTCGTGCGCTACAGCAAGCTGATAGCCGAAGGGTTAAATCTGCAACTTTTGGTTTAATGCTGGCCATCCTGCTGCAGAGTTCTACGGCAGTTGCCGTTCTGACAGCGAGCTTCGCCTCAACTGGCCTGATAGCCCCCTCGGTGGGAATCGCGGCGGTGCTTGGAGCTGACCTCGGCTCGGCACTGGTCGTACAAATTCTGTCCTTCAACCTGAGCTGGCTGATTCCAATTTTTCTAATCGCGGGAGGTATTGGTTTTTTCAAGGGGAAGACTCCTCGGGCCAAACAGACAGGGCGCGTTCTGGTTGGAATAGCCCTGATTCTCATTTCACTCACCATGCTAGGCGAGGCAACTCAGCCGCTCCAACAAAACACCTTCGTCCCGCTCGCGGTCGATTACCTAAAAACGGACCCCGTAACGGCCTTTATGATTGGTGGAGTTTTTACTTGGCTGATCCACTCAAGCATCGCTGCCCTGCTGCTCATTGTTGCCTTCCTAGCACAGGGAATAATTCCATTCGATGTGGCCGTAGCCCTGGTCCTCGGAGCAAATGTCGGGGGAGCCTTAATAGCAGTGATCCTTACAAGAGAGGCTGACAAAGCCGCACGCCTGGTTACTGTGGGTAATCTTTGTTTGCGCGGCACGGTCGCTATTTTTTTACTAATAGCGTTACAAATCTGGCCCATGCCCGAAAAATTCGTTGAGGATGCGAATGTTCATTACTTGGTCGGATTTCACGTCGGACTTAACCTTGCTTTGGTTGTCTTAGGGCTTCCCCTCGTCGGGCGAGTGGAACGAATTCTCGACAAACTAATCTCCCCTGATAGATCGGCCACAAACGCCGTCGGGGCCAACAGACAGAGCGTACTAGAGAACGAAAAGATTCACATACCAACGCACGCCCTCACCAGTACCACCCGCGAGCTGTTATATCTTTCGGAGCTCGTACAAAAAATGTTCGAGCCAGTGATGGAGCTCTTCGAAAAATGGGACAAATCCCTAATTGACGACCTGCAGGCGCTGGAGGTTGAAGTCAACAGCGTTCATAAACGCGTCAAGAATTACGTCACCGAAGTCATTCGTCATAACCTCACCGAAGAAGAATTGAGACGCAGTCACGAGCTGGTTATGTACGCGGACAACATGGAGGCTGCGGGAGACGTTATCGTAAAGAACCTGTTTAAGCTCACAGCAACACAAAACAAAAAATCACTCATCTTCTCTGACAAGGGGCGAGAAGAACTGACAACCCTACACGACCGGATTCTTGTGAACATGCAATTGGCAATGAACGTGCTTCTGTCGAGTGACCTCGAGAGCGCACGGCAACTTGTTCGAGAAAAGGGAGCCGTAGGAAAGATGGTACTGGAAAGTCACCGTAACCATCTAGACAGGCTTCGAGATGGAGATTCTGCGAGCCTTCGATCCAGTAATACACACATCGAAACATTGAGAGCTCTGCGACAAGTCAACTCCGCATTCTCATCGATCGCTTATTCATTAATCGCAGAACACAGCCGTATCGGATAATTCATTTCTTAGGCTAAATACGACCCTGACATTTTCAATTCAACAGACTCAGCTTCAGGGTACCTGCGACAACAAAAGAGCCGCATTTTAGCCACTAAAGGACGTCAACAAGTCTGAGAACAAAGATTCATCCACTGAAAAGGAAGCTAAAGAGCTCCTTCCGCAAAAGGGTTATCTCTAGCGATCATATTCTAGTGGACTAGCGTACGACCTCAGTAGTTGCACCGAAGCTCGCTACGGCGACCAACATTACTCAGAATTAGACTCAACTCACTAGACATTGGATCACCTCCTTTAAATTTCTACCGAACATGGTGCCAACCTACTTGAGCGATCCACGGTGCCAATCCAAAAAGGTGTACGCGTCGTTCTGTACAAGGAAAGCCTAACAAAAGCCACATCTCCATCGACACCGACGCATAACTAAATATGCCGCGCTCCCGAACAGAGGAAGTGTAAGTATCGGAGGCAAATCTTTTTAATCCAAAGGCAATAGAGGAACCGTATAGACTAACCATAGCCCTCCGGGTCCCAAAACCGCACAACGCCTTGTGTCGCAATCCCCCAGTAAAAGCGACCCCGTTTTTGAAAACCTTCAAAATAAGCATCGGACCTGGATAAATTAGCTGTTTGGTTTTCCCAGACGGTTGATATTGCAGGTGAGAAGAGTAACTTGACCGGTGAGAATAATTCAGAAAACGAAGGACAGAGTGATGAAAAAGATAATGCTCTCTGCACTACTTGGGGCGCTTGCGTTCCCAGCGTCTGCAGACACGACCGATCAAAAGTGGATGACCATCGTTGAATTAAAGAAACAGGGTATGCACTGTGTTGATGACCCTAACTGTTTCAATCGATACCACCCCGAAATTCCTGCACGTGCCAAGGCCAATGTAGGTGACATGATCGTGTACCACACACGAGATGCCCTGGACACAGAGTTCACGCTTGATTCTATCCCCGCCGACCTCGCTACAGTGGACCTTGGGCTGGTGCACCCGATGACCGGACCCGTACATATCAATGGGGCGAAGCGTGGCGATGCCATTGAGGTAGAGATTGTAGACATTGCTCCCGATCAATATGGATACACTGTAATCGCCCCTGGTTTTGGGTTCTTGCGTGATGTCTTCACCGAGCCATATATCGTGAACTGGCGCTTGACTCGAACCGGTGCCGTCTCGCCGGGTATGCCAGGGGTAACGGTCCCCTATGAGGCATTCCCCGGCTCGATCGGCGTGATGCCAGGTCTACCCGAGATCGAAGAAATCAAGGCACGTGAGGCCGGTCTCGCGGCCGCGGGCGGTGTTGTACTGGGCCCCTCTGGGGCAGGCGCCCTCCCCGCGAATCTCTGTGGAGAAGGTGCCCGGGCAGAGAAAAATTGTCTGAGGACCATCCCTCCCCGTGAGAATGGCGGGAACATGGACGTCCAACAGATGCAGGTCGGTACCCGGATAATGTTCCCTTGCTTTATCGATGGCTGCGGCGTCTTTGTGGGCGACGTCCACTATGCCCAGGGTGACGGCGAGGTGAGTGGTACCGCCATTGAGATGGGCTCCGTGACAACACTCCGGGTCCGCAAGATCCACAAAGGTAAGGGCGCCTCCATGGATATGCCCGCGACCCTCGGTAACGACCAGATTATTGATATGGAGCCTACCCGGTACTACCAGACTGTTGGGATCCCGGTTAAGGGTAAGGGCGAGATACCGCCCACCCATCAGTACCTCACGGGGGCCCCTATCGCGAACCTCGAGAACTTGAATGAGGACCTGACCATCGCGGCCCGGCACGCGCTTCTGCAGATGATTGACTACCTCGTAAACGAACACGGCCTAACAAAGGAACAGGCCTATGTTCTGAGCTCGATCGCGGTCGATTTAAGGGTCGGGCAAGTGGTCGATGTTCCTAACTATGTCGTCACCGCCGTCCTGAATCTCGACGTTTTCGACAAGTACCGCCACTACTAAGACGAATTAGCGAGGGGCATTAGCCCCTCGCACGTGGATCATGAAACGGCGGTCTTTTCTGGCAAGCTTGTTACTGGCACCGACGGCGCTTGCGCATTCACCGTGGGGCCAGTACACGGTATATCGGCAAAAACATCTGCTAATACTCAGCTCGAAAACTGACCCGGACTCATATCCTTACTCAGAGCTGCTGGTAGACGCAATCAATCGAGAAGAACCAAGCGCAAAAGCGAGGGCGGCTCGCGCCAAGAATCTAGAGCGCTGCCATAGTCTTTTCTTAACCAACCAGATGCAGTTCATGCTGCTACCGAGCCAAACAACGCTTGAAATGCGGGAAGGCACCGGGCAGTTCTCCGGTCGAGAATCTTTACCAATAAAAACAATCTATGAGTTTGGCGGTTTAACTTTTAGTGTCCGCTCAGACATGAATCCGAACATCATACGGATAGTAACCTACTCGATATTGGAACAATTGGATGCGTTACCGAATGCCTCTAGCCCATCTGAAATGCTTAAAACAAAAAGTGCGCATATCGAAAGTCTTACCGCCATTACCACGTTCTTAGCTGAAAACTCGAAGTCCTAAAATCCGCTACGTAAATGGGCAGATTTTTTTTCAGTTCCTTGAAACAATTAGCTGGCGCTATAAATATTCGATAATCACTTGAAGAAAAGTTAGGTCGGTCCGGACCAGTGAGAGGTAGCTTACATGCAGATAACCCTCCTAGACGGGGGCACGGGGCAAGAAATATATCGCCGCTCAAAGCTGACTGAGGCCCCACTCTGGTCCGTCGAGGCAATGCTGAACGAGCCGGAAATCGTCACACAGGTGCACCAAGACTTCATCGCGGCGGGCTCCGAAGTATGCACGCTTAATACCTATACAGCGACGCCAACCAGACTCAGGGACACGAAACACGAAGGCGACCTCAGACTGATTCACGACTTGGCGGTACAGTCATTGGAAGCGGCCATCAAAGGCAGTGGCCACCCTGTGAAAATTGCTGGCTGCCTCCCCCCGATTCACGGTAGCTACCTCGACACACCTCCTCGAACCTTCGACAGTCTGCTCGCCGAGTACTCCCAGCTCATCCAATTGAGCCCAGCGGTCGATCTTTGGCAGATAGAGACCATGACGAATCCTGTGGAAGCGAGCGCGGCCGTGAACGCGGCCCAGGGGACCGGCAAGACCGTGCTCCTCGCCTACCGTTTAGAGAAAAATGGCAGGCTCA
>JBMZTF010000089.1:0-6124 GCA_049623565.1 Litorivicinaceae bacterium | reverse complement strand
TGACTATTTGACTCCGCTAGGAAACTCGATCGAAATCGAGGAGAGACCAAACGCCTCGAACAATCGCATTGTTTCCGTCTGAAATTTAAGAAAGAGGCAATTTTGGGAGGGCTCAGCTATGATTTTTGTGTAACACGATCCGTGGAATCATTCTTATATGTTCTTATATTATCGTAGCAAGCTTTTGCATGGACTTCCCGGCCGTATTCTTGAAGAAGTGCCTCGCGCGGCCGATATATAACTTAGAAAGGGACTAAGGTAGGTTATGGGATTCGAGTTTCGTTGGATTATGGGGTCAATAGCGGCGGTTGTCGTATTTGGGGCTGGCCTTTTGGTATATGGAATCATAGAATCCAACGCGCCAGTCGGCAGCCCAAAGCGCACGATCGATGCGGGCGAAGGTACCCTAGTCAAGTTTGATAAGTGGGAATGCATGAAAGCGCTCGACGCGCGAGGCAATCCCTATTCATACGCGAGGAATGCGAGAAACGGCGCCACTGGACCCCATGAATTGTGTAAAAAGGTATTAGAAGAGTGATGTATACAGTCTATCTGTCGGGAGAGATTCATAGCTCCTGGCGCCAAGAGATCATCGATGCCACACAGGACCTTAATATTCGTTTCACGGCACCAGTGACGGATCATCCGGCATCCGACGCCGCTGGTGACTTTTTGGGACCTGTTGAGCCGGGTTTTTGGCGAGACCAGCAGTCTAGCGGCGTAAATGCGATTCGCACACGCCATGATATTGACCGGGCAGACCTAGTGGTTGTGCGGTTCGGGGACAAGTACAAACAATGGAACGCGGCCTTTGACGCGGGTTACTGCGCCGCCAAGGGGATTCCCTACATCACATTGCATGACGACGACATCGTCCACCCACTGAAAGAAGTGGATCAAGCCGCGTATGCATGGTGTAAGACAACAGAACAAGTCGTCCAATTACTTCGCTACGTGCTCACCCAATCCTAATCGGTGGAGTCACTCGCATGGTATGAATATGCCTTAGTAGGGCTGGTTTTCGTCTGGTCTGGGTTCGTACGTAGTGGGCTGGGTTTCGGCGGAGCAGTCCTTGCGCTTCCTTTCCTGCTGTTAATTGTTAATGATCCACTTGTTTTCTTGCCCTTGATCGGGATGCATCTAATATTTTTCTCTACGCTCATCATGGTACAGAGCACTCGTGACAGAGCGTCAGAGCAACTCAAAACCATTAACTGGCAATATCTAAAACGAAGCCTTTGGATCATGATTATCCCAAAAATGATGGGGATCATTGGTCTGTTGACACTCCCTCCAGTCATCATGAGCACGATTATCCTGCTGATCGTACTTGCCTATGCGATCGGTTATATCGTTAACCGACCGATAGAAATTAAAACCAAGTTGCAAGAGTACGGATTTCTGGGGTTGGGGGCCTATGTATCAGGAACATCATTGACCGGGGCACCACTCATAGTCCCAGTAGTCGCTTCACGAGTAAAGAAACATGAGTTACGAAACACGCTCTTTGTGTTGTGGTGGATATTGACATCAATAAAGCTAGTTTCATTCGTCATTGTCGGCGTCGACCTACAGTTGATCCATCACGTCTGGCTTCTTCCGTGTGCGTTCATCGGCCACCTGCTTGGCAATAGAATGCACACATATCTCGTAGAGCAAGAGACACCCACGTTTTATCGTGTACTAGGTGTCGCCTTGGTGATAGTTAGCCTAACGGGGCTCATTAAGCCGCTTGTTTTCGGATGATCTCGAAGACATGTGTTCGCAAGTAGGATTTGATAACTCCGTCCAACTTTCCGATACCCCGTCGAATCACAGCAACTAACTTTAGGCTCATAGCTCGTCATCACATTCATCCAACTAGCCTTTTTTCGAATCGGCTTGAGATATTGTCCGACCATTCCGCAATACGGAGTGAGGATGAAAGATCTGTCTGGCAGCCCTGCTCGATGTCGCGACAGAATCGCTGAATCATCAACTCATATTGATTTGCCTCGAAAGATGTTTCCCGCCTGTTCCCGAATTGATCCATGGTCCAAACCACTGAATGGAGCATCGGATTAAAAGGTCTAGGAATGATCCAGCATCTGTTTTGCGTCTGCACCACAACCTGCTGGAAGCGCGCTCGCCGCATAGAAACATCAAAATTTAATTGAACGCCTTCATGAAACCAAATGCTTCCGAATGACTGCACATCGACCCCATTTTCATAAATCTGATAGCCATATAAGTCATTTTGAGTCCTCGCACCGAAACGATCCGCAACCCAAAGCGCATAGCAACCAATATCAAGTCGAGCACCACCACCCGTCTCTGGGCGATTCCTGATATTCGACGAGTCTCGATTGTCGTAGTGGAACTGTACCGATAGATCGATCTGCTGATCATTGCCAATCTCAGATCTCATCCAATCCCATTGCGGATGATGCGCAACCATAAAGGCTTCGCGTAAAAGGGTTTTGTTTTCTCTCGAACACCTAACTAGGTTGCTGACCTGCCGCGCCGTTAGCCCAAGTGGTTTCTCACAAAGTACTGGCCTTTTGCGCTCGAGAGCCGCCAATGTTATGTCATGATGAAGATGATTAGGCAACCCGATATAGACCGCGTCAAATTCATCTTGTTCTAATGCCTTGAAATAATCGCGAACGACACGGCCATCAAAACCATCAGGCGAAGCTCCTCGCTCTGAGCCGATCACTGTCACCGCATGGCCAGCTGCTAAAATAGATTGAAACATGACCTCGCTAGCTATTTTGCCGTACCCAAGGATTGCGAAACGCATTGCTGCTATCTCGACATATGGCGATCGCGAGATCTTCTGATTAATGCATAGTCCAGCACAGAAATGTGGCTGATTTGGTCGATTCGATCCACAAAATCAACATGCTCGGCGGGGACACTAGCCTCGGTCACAGAAGCCTCAGTTGCCACTAGCGGATGCGCTCCCCAGACTCAGGGTAAAATAAACACGCTTTCGATAGGTCCACTTGGATCATAGTATTTTTGCCTGCCCTCAAACCCGCCTCTGGGGAGAGGCGTGCGAGCACCTCGATTCCATTCCATTCGCCAATAGCAATCGTATCGGCCCCCATCGGTTCAGTGACTACGAAATCCATTGCCATTTTCACTATCCAATCACCAGATCGTTCTGGTTTAGGTTCAGTGATCATTTCTGGCCTCAACCCCAAGATAACTTGGCGGACCGATGCATTCTTCAGATGGTTGGACTGGGGAACGACGAGGCGCTCGGTCTTTCCGCGGCTTAGTAACTCCAAGGATCCATCTTCATTCACGTTACAGTGCACAAAATTCATGGGTGGACTTCCCATGAATCCTGCAACGAACTGATTAACAGGATCGTCATAGATCTCGTTCGGTGTGCCGAGCTGTTGTACTGAACCATCTTTCATTACAGCGATACGATCAGCGAGCGTCATCGCCTCGATCTGATCATGCGTCACGTAGATAATAGTTGTCTGGAGACGCTTATGTAATTTTTTGATTTCCGTGCGCATTTCAACCCTGAGTTTCGCATCAAGATTTGAGAGTGGCTCGTCGAATAGATAGACCTTTGGAGAACGAGCGAGGGCTCTACCCATCGCGACACGCTGTCTCTGTCCACCCGAGAGTTGGCTTGGCTTCCGATCGAGTAGGTGATTAATTTGTAGTAGTCCGGAAACCTCATCGACCTTTCGCTCTCTCTCCGCCTTGGGCACGCCACGCATTTCAAGTCCGAAAGAGATGTTTCGCGCGACGTTCATTGTTGGGTAGAGCGCATAAGACTGAAACACCATAGCGATGTCACGGTCTTTCGGGCTTCGATGGGTCATGTCCTGACCCTCGAGCAACAGTTGTCCGGACGAGACATCTTCTAGGCCGGCAATCGTATTCATCAACGTTGATTTTCCGCATCCGGAAGGGCCCACGAGGATCAGAAATTCACCATCAGCGATATCGATATTAATCCCCCTGAGGACTTCAGTGGTACCAAAGCTCTTCGTAATATTGGAAATGGTCAGTGAGCCCATCGGATCATCCTTTTACCGCGCCCGCAGTCAAACCACGAACAAAATATTTACCAGCGAATATGTAAACAACCAAGGTTGGGAGAGCTGCTATTAAGGCAGCGGCCATGTCTACGTTGTATTCCTTACCTCCAACCGAGGTATTCACAAGATTGTTGAGTGCAACAGTGATTGGCTGAGTTCCAGGCCCAGAGTAGACAACACCGAAAAGAAAATCGTTCCAGATCTGGGTGAACTGCCAAATAATCGTCACAGTAAAAATAGGTATTGATATCGGGAGAAAAACATGTCGAAAAATCTGAAAAAAATTCGCGCCATCTAACTGCGCAGCTTTGACTAGCTCATTCGGCACAGATACATAGAAATTTCTGAAAAATAAAGTCGTGAATGCAATTCCATAGATCACGTGGACTAGCACCAATCCGGTCACGGTATTCGCTAGACCTAGGCTGGCAAGCAATCGAGCCATTGGTAACAGAATGACCTGGAATGGAATAAAACAACCAAACAACAGCGCACCAAAAAGAAGCTCGCTCCCTCGGAATCTCCACTTGGCAAGGACATAGCCATTGAGCGCACCGACCAACGTCGAGATCAACACAGCCGGAACAACTATCCTAATACTGTTAAAGAAAAACGGGGCCAAACCCTCACACTCGCTGCCAGTACACGCAGACCCCCATGCCTTTATCCAGGCGTGTAGGGTTGGTGACTCTGGCAATGCCAATAGGTTGCCTTGGCGGATTTCCTCAATATCCTTTAGCGAGGTCATAACCATGACGTAGAGGGGCATCAGATAAGCTGCTGCGAACGCAAACAGCAATGCATAAATCGCGGCACGACCGAAAGGTAATGACGACCTATTCACGGTTCGAGCCTCTTAGTTCGGAGTAGAGATATGGGACCAGTATCGCGAGCACCCCAAATAGCATAATCATCGCGCTAGCCGCACCGATGCCCATCTGTGCACGATTAAAAGCAAAGGTATACATGAAGTTTGCCGGCAAATCAGACGCGTACCCTGGTCCTCCGCCCGTGAGCGCTTGAACCAAATCAAAGCTCTTAATGGCGATATGAGAAAGAATAACGACCGCGCTGAAAAACACCGGTCGTAGGATAGGAAGAACCACGTGCCAATAAGACTGCCACTCGTTAGCTCCGTCTATCTTAGCGGCCTTAACAAGACTGTCATCCACACCTCGGAGCCCCGCTAGAAACATGGCCATGACAAAGCCACTCGACTGCCAAACAGCCGCAATCACGATGGTATAAATTGCCATCTCCTGATCGACCAGCCACCGAAATTCAAATTCTGTAAATCCAAAATCACGGACTAATTTCTCGATCCCCAGCCCCGGATTCAAGATCCATTTCCATGCCGTCCCGGTTACCACGAAAGACACAGCCATCGGATACAAATAGATTGTACGTATCGCACCCTCAGCCTTGATCTTCTGATCCAAGAAAATCGCAAGTGCGAGCCCGATAATCAGAGAAATGCAAATGAATAAGATTCCAAAAACAACGAGATTGGAAAGCGCCACATCCCATCGAGGGTTAGCAAACAACTTGTCGTACTGCAGGAACCCGACGAAGTCCCATTGCGGAAGCATTCGGCTTTTAGTGAAAGAGAGTGCTCCCGTCCACAAAATAAAGCCGTACATACAAACGACCATCGCAAGTGTCGTTGGCGCCAATATAATCTTTGGCAGCCATGCTTCAAGCAAGTCCCCGATGGACTGGCCTTTCACAACCTGACGCATTATTTAACTCCGGAGGAACCGATGGGGCCCCAAGGGCCCCATCAATTGTCTTACATAGCCGCTTGAATTGCAGCTACAAGTTGCGCCTTCCCTTCGGCAGGCGAAGTCTTTGAGTTGAAGTAGTTTGTTGCAACGTCTGTAATTGCACCGGCAACCGCGCCAGGTACAGCCATTCCGTGCGCAAAACTAGGCACCAGGCCGCCTGATTGCGCGGTAGATACGAATGCATTCATCGAGTCATGTGCACACGAGTCAAATTTCGTTCTAGCCATGCCCAAACGAGCAGGAATTGAACCCTTATTTAAGTTAAAAACCTCTTGGAAATTGGTCCCTAAG
>JBMZTF010000088.1:0-6161 GCA_049623565.1 Litorivicinaceae bacterium | reverse complement strand
TTGCGCCAGTATCCAATCTTCAGACGGCGAAGTTTCCCCATCGAGTCTATTGATGGGGTAAGTGATTTCGCCGTTACCCGGTCAGCCTTCATCGCACAAAAAACAATGTTCGGTTACGTGAAAACCCGAATGGGGACGAGCTACCCCGAGATGTTCCGGGATGATCTAATAATCGCATCGCTCAAAGAGGCAACTATGCAACATTACGCTGCCTGCCTCAGTGATCTGACGACTTATTTGTGCCGCAGCCTCGCGGAGCAGGGGCATTTAAGCGAAACTGAATCTGCTGCACACGCTAAATCAATATTTCGATCGGGCCTGGAATCAAACGCAGACCAATCCCTTGAGCTTTTTGATATAGATGCAGCCTGCATCGCATTTGAGGCACGGATTCGAGATATCACCTGGTCTGAACCTTTTGACCCATTCCCCGTGTTTATTGAAAGCCCCCGCAGCTTGACGCGTTGGGCTCCGATTGCGGACGACCTAAAAAAGCGAGACAGAGAAATCGCAGAGAATTCAGTGTCATTCGCCTGGATTGAGGTACGAAAAGAATTCCATGATCTATTGCAGTTACCTAGACGAGGTTAATACGCGGCCGATTTAAATTTCTTCACAAGAAGGTCCGCAAGCGGGTGATCACGGCACCTAGATTAGTCTTAGCGCACAACCCACTGTGACAAGAGATTAAATAATGTTCCTTAGCGCATCTATAATCAGGATAGTTATGCCGAGACTGACCATAACGAAGATACTATTTCGAACTTTTTTAGGGAAATCAGTACTCACAGACGATGATGGATTCTCAATAACTCTAGGATTAGGCTGTTCCTCGGCTTGACTGTGTGACTGCGGATCAAAATATGCCCATGCCCCGATCAAAGCCTCGACAGCTTGTCTCTCGTGGAAGTTCACAATCTGCCCGTCTACCGATAACTCGATGGACCCGTCGGGCTGCTCTTTAAACGAGTACTGGCTGTTCGAGTCAGCCCATACTATTTCTTTAATCTGCATCAACGTTTCCTAGAATATGAGACCGACTCAAACCTATCGACGACCTGACCCCGAGACCAAAACAGCTGATTCTCAACTCGCTCATGAACTGTCTCAATGCAATTATCACAGCATCCGTCGACTCTGTCGCTGGTCGCAGCAATTTTCCCGCGATACCAACCGCGCTCGCCCCCAAACACATTGACTTTGCAACATCCAAGCCGTTCCGGATACCTCCGGATGCCCAACAAGTCATGGTTGGAAGCTCTTTTTTAATCATACCCAGGCTTTCGATCGTAGTGTAACCCCAGTGGTCAAAAACATTATCTGTCGACAAGGTTTGGCGTATCTCTGCGTTTAGTGCGATTTCAATATCCGCAAACCGTGTGCCTCCCATCCCCGCGACATCTAGAACATTAACTCCGATTGATGCCAGCTCTTTAGCTGATTGGACATCGAGTCCGAATCCGACTTCCTTAACCACCACCGGGACCGGAGACCATGCACACACTTGAGCGATGTGATCAATGATATTCGTCCAATCTGTATCGCCATTGGGTTGAAAGACTTCTTGCATCGGGTTGAGGTGAAGGATAAGCGCATCAGCCTCTATTGAGTCGAGAATACGGCCTAGATCTTGTATCGCATTAAGCTGAGGTAAGTTGACGGCACCAAAATTCGCGAACAGTGGTCTTGTACCGACCGCATTACGTACCGACCAGGTTAGACCTGAAACGCTACCCTCCTGCATCGCTATTCGCTGAGACCCGACCCCCATCGCAATACCTAACTCATTACAAGCCTCGGCCAGATGTCTGTTGATGCGTTCCGATTCGGATGGACCCCCAGTCATTGAGCTTACAAAGAAAGGTGCCGCTGCAGTCTTGCCAAAGAACTCTGTATCCAAGGTGATCTCTTTAAGACTCACATTTGGTAGCGCTCGATGCCTGAGCCGAATTGAATCAAAACAGTTACGAGCTGGTTGTTGCTCCAGAGCCACATCGATGTGTCTGCGCTTTCGTTCAAGATTATTCACGATGTTGCCTCGCGGCCCATTCAAGCAGACACATGTGAGGAACCGTCAGGGCGGCCAACCCGATAAAGATCACCTGGTACATAACTATATTGACGGATTCGTAATATTTCTCGATGTGAGCGCCCGAGACCGCGGCCACTCCCAGAGTTATGATAGTAAGTAATAGCATCACAACATATGCGATAAGTCGCGTCTCTCTCGTCATATTGCTGAACTCGGCCACTAAATGTCGCGGGCTATGGAACCCACAAAAATAGACAACGAAATACCACAAAGGCTCGAGGGTAAAAGCAGACAAGCTAAGGATGAGCAGCTCACCAAGTCCCAAAACTGAGAGATTTTTACGGTCAGTAATTAATAATAAACCACCAGTCAATCCGGTGACCTGTAGCATAACCAGTGGTATCGAGGCCGTGTCTTGAAAAATCAAGAAACCAAAAATTTGTTCAACTTGTTCCGGAAATGCCCACGCAGGTAGGCCCATCACGAAGGCGCCATAGCCGAAACCTCCAAACGAGATTTTGTACTTCCAATCCCGACCAAAATGGATGGCGGAAATTAACAAGAACAATAGTAGGGCTACGATGGGAAGCAATAGCCAAAAGCCAATAACTAGGCCAACAATACTGGTGTATATCGCTAGGAACCAAGCGGTCGACCGAAGGTCACGAATTAATCCATATCTCGTCGCTACCAGTGGATCTAACGCCCCATGCGGTAGCCCGACCAAAGAGATAAGGCACGCGGCCAAGACCAAACTCAAATCCATCGATACCTCCCCAACAGCGCGCAGGTGAATGGCTTCGCGGGAGCGGCCCTCAACATATGAAGCAGATCCGAGGGAGAACGCATCATCATAAATGCTGCGAAACGGTCTGGTGTCATTCGATGTGAGATTTGCATCAGAATCTGAGGAATAATGTCTGGCCTATTCTCGATCAAGTTTAAAAATAACCGGTCTGCCCAAGTCGTCACTGCTGATCTACGAAACGGCCTGGCGACATCATATTTCACCAAGTCTGCAGCAATCTGATCACACGCATACCGGATGGTTCGATAACCATAGCCAGTCGCGTCTCGGGTCATCCCTCCTCGAGCACCGATGGGTATCCCCAAATGCTGGGCTCGCTGTTTGAACCCCATCGGGATATGCGCGGCCTCAGTCCGCACAAGCTGATATGGATTGTTAGCAAACTCTTGTCTCAAGTAACGATCGTTTAACGCAGCCAAAACTGAAAAATCAGCTGGTCTGGTAGTGAATTCTGTGTGCTCTATGAGCAGTTTATCAGGCCCTAATGGAAGTAAGTAAACGAACTGAAGTCCCGAATCAGTTGGTCGCATACGCTCCATTAGCCCGGCTTCTGATATCCCGTGTGGCTTCTCAAAGATAACCTCTATCCCCGCAAAACTTTGGGTTAACTGGAACGTATCGACCGCGCATGGGCGGCTATCGAAACAGTGAGTAGCCTTGGGCCTCATATCAATAAACTCATGAACAAGATCAATCTGAGGATGGTTGTGGATTTCTTGTAGCGCAGAATCTAAAACGTGATCTCCAGACCTTGTCCCGTATTGGAAACGAGTTCCTTGGTGGGCTACCCGATGATTTTCATCGCTCAGAGTCCAGCAACTGCTTGAGTATTGGGGTCTGAGGAATGCCTCCTCGTCGCCTGAAAACCAAAAGCTAAACGTTTTCGACGCCAGTGCTTCAGGGTTAGGCTCCGATATCACTACTCGGCCGGGTAAATCGTTAAATCGGGCAAGCGACGACGCGAGAGATAATCCGCTTAAACCGCCTCCGATAATATGAACCCACGGATCCATTGCATCAAGCCCAGTGGACCCCGGGCCGATTATTTAACCCGCGATGTAATTCTGGGTTATGAAAACCTTGGTATTGGTGCGCCCTCTTGGTGAAAAGAAATGTGATCATTCCCCGCAAAGCAATTAACCACTTTTGCGTTTTGGTCGTATAGGCGCGGCCCTCCCAAACATCAAAACCCCGGTCAGCGATTATCATACCAATCTCACGGTAAGTGAGTGCCGCAATATAAATGGCCAGCCTCGCCTGCGCCGGCAGAAAACAAAGACCAGAGATACCAGACTCGTAACGCGCCTCAGCCTCGGTTAGCAAATAACCAACTACTTGTTTGATTGATTCTGTACTCGAGCTGTCCGGCGCAACTATCTGTTTTGCGGTCATCGACGTGAGAAGCTCTGCAGGTAAATACACGCGCCCGTTGAGAGCATCCTCGTGCACATCTCGACAAATATTAGTTAACTGCATTGCCACACCCAGATCGACGGCATGATGTCTAGCAACGGGGTCTTTCACTTCAAATAAGTCACACATTAATAGACCAACGGTGCCTGCGACCTGATAGCAATAGCGCAAGAGCTCGGCTTCAGTTTGAATAGCTACCTGTTGAGTATCGAGTAGAACACCATCTGTCAGCTCAATCAATGCACCAAGATCTATCGCGGGCTCTATCGATATCGCCTTTGCCACCGTCGGGTGTGCACTGTCTCGCTCTGATAGGGCCTGACGCAAACGAAGTAATTGAGAGTGGGCTCTGCGCTTGTCAGTCGCTCTGTCAGCGATGTCGTCGATTTCTCGGCAAATTCCATACAACTCTGCCGCCGACGTCATCTGGGCCGATGACAGAAAATGACTCGCAAAGTGAAATGTGGTCCCATATTTTTTTAATTGTTGTTTGCTCACACGATTCCCCTAAACCAAGACACGCTTCGCCATCCTTTCTTTGACCAGTTGCTCGACAACCTTCGCTGAAGAAATAACCCCAGGCATCCCGGCGCCAGGGTGCGTGCCGGCGCCTGCTAAAAATAAATTTTCGAACCCTTCCGCTTTGTTGTGGAAACGGAACCACGCGGATTGCGTAAATAATGGCGCAATTGAGAATCCCGCTCCCCGATACGACAAATAGTCTTCCGCGAAATGATCCGGGGTCATGGAGAACGGTGCCTGAATGTGTTTTTTGAGATCCGGTAGGATTGTCTGGTCAAGGGCATCAATGATCCGGGCTCTAAGCTTTGGCTCTTCCACACTCCAATCGATACAACCCCCCTGGTGAGGTACAGGCGCTAGCACATAAAAACTGTCGTGACCTTCGGGGGCGAACGAGGGATCGGTGGCTGTCGGTCGGTGCAAATACAGAGAGAAGTCATCGGCGAGTACCTGCCGATGAAATATATCATCAAGTAGGTCCTTATACCTCTGACCCATCCAAATCGTGTGGTGGGCTACATCAGAGTACTGCCTATCAGAACCAAAAAATAACACATACAAACCCATCGACAGTTTACTGTAGTCGCGCTTGATACGTGTCGGGAATGGGATCTTATTTTCTGGCAACAATTCCCGGTAGAGGTACATAGGGTCACCGTTGAAAACGACACAGTCTGCGGTAATTAGTTCACCTGACTCGAGCTTAACTCCAGAGACCCTTCTCTGAGAGGTTAATATCTCAGACACCGTCGTACTGGTTTGAATCGTGATCCCCTGCCGCAACATCAGTTGCTTCAGCTGCTCTACCAGCGCCCCCGTGCCACCCATCGCGAAAAAAATTCCAAACGCCCGCTCCAAGTAATGGATCAAGCCATAAATACTCGTTGTATCGAAGGGTGATCCTCCGACCAGTAGGGGCTGAATAGAGAATGCTTGTCTTAATTTGTCGTGCGACAGGTGTTTACAAACCATGTCCCAGACCGATCGATCACTACGCAGTCTCGCAAGATTAGGAATCTGCTTCGCCATAGTTTTGATTTCATGGAATGGCCGGTGGGCCAATTGTGAAAAGCCGATATCGAACATCGCTTTCGAGTGCTGGACGAGTGACTCATATCCAGCCTGATCTTTGGGCTCGATCCGACGAATCTCGGCCAATGTCTCCTCAAGAGTACCCCCGTAATCGAAATGGTCACCGTCAGGGAAGGTGAATCGGTACCAGGGTGTCAACTCTCTAAATTCAATATGTGCCTCCCTTCGCTCACCAAAGAGTCCAAAAAGCTCATCAAACAAAAACGGTGCAGTGATAACAGTGGGTCCCGCGTCATGCCTGTATCCGTCCACTTCAAAGACCTGCGCTCGGCCACCAATATGGTCGTGGCGTTC
>JBMZTF010000087.1:0-6212 GCA_049623565.1 Litorivicinaceae bacterium | reverse complement strand
ACCCAGCAAGCGGGTGAGAGATACTGTCTACAGTGATGGAGTCACTCGGGTCTTGGCCCAGAACGAGCTGCGACGCACCAAGGCAAGTGTCTGAGCCGATTTCAATTGAATCGTTGCCTCGACGAATCAGTGCGTGACCACCGGTCACCAGGAAGGCACTGTTGTCTTTCCATCCCTCGATGAGCTGTTCCGGATGTCTTACCGTCTCCGCGAGCGTCGCGATCGAGCTAATCGCGTTATTTACAAGGTCGGTCAGGACCGCAGATCTTGGTTCCTCCCTATCCGTTGACAGGGCTTGTGCTCTCCTGAGCTCGTTACTGTTAATCATCTCTATCAGCAGGCACTGGCACATCAGTTTCCCGTCGACCCATTTCTTGAACATGTCCTTGATCTGGTCGGCATCGAACGATTTTACAGTGACCTGTGTCTCGCAGCTGATCGTCGCCGATCGTTTACCCCCGATCAGTAGAGCGCTCTCCCCGAAGGACTCGCCCTCCTGGATCGAACCGACCTCCACCAGAGGATTGTCTCCATACTTGACCCCCAGCTCGCCCTTTTCAAGGACATAGATATGTGTTGCCGGGGAGTTGGTCTCGAAGATGATATCGCCCTTCTCGAACTGGCTCGTGGTGACAGCGACGCTCATACATCCTCCAAAAACAATGCGTTCAACCTTGCATCAAATACACAACGCGATCAGACTACCATCCTGTGGAGTAGTTTATGAAGCAACTAAGAATAACAATAATCGCTCTCGTGCTCCTGGGCGGTGTGCTGCACAGCTCGGGGTCCTTGTTTCTGGGGCCGATCCATAGCCTCGATCTTGCGATTTATGACCGTCTGATTACGACCTACCCTCGCGAATTTGACACCGACGACGTGGTCATCCTTGATATCGATGAGGCGAGTCTTGCGAAGCCTGAGCTCGGTCGCTGGCCGTGGTCGCGAAACGTTTTGGTTGAGTTGTTTCAGACCCTCTTCGATGAGTATGAAATCAAGGTGCTGGGTCTCGACATCGTGCTCGCGGAGGCAGATACCTCCTCGGGTCTCCCTGTACTAGAGCAGCTGGCGGACGGGCCGTTAGCCGACGACGAGGCGTTCACTCAGCTGCTTGAGGAGATCGGGCCGTCGTTGGATTACGATGGGCTGTTCGAGGAGCTCCTGATGGGCTACCCGATCAGTCTCGGTTACTATTTTGGATTTTCAGAGGGTAGCCCGGCCGGCGGACTTCCTATCCCCACCATATTTTCTGATGAAAGGGAATCGGCGCAGTGGTTCCCCCGGGCTGTCTCGTTTGGGTCTAACCTCGAGCGTTTCTCTGACTCGGCAACCGTGGCTGGGCACTTTAACCCGCTGGTCGAGACAGACGGAGTGATCCGACGGGTGCCATTATTTGTTGACTATGAGGACGATTTGTACGAGACGCTGTCTCTGGCGATGCTTCGTCTGTCTGTTGGTCTCGATCAGGATCCCGATGCTATAGAGCTTCCCGTTCTCAGTGCGATTGATGTGGGCGCCGAGGGCGTGGCGTACCGTCTGGGCGACTCCGATATCAGGCTCCCGTTGGATCTGGAGGGTGCGATGTTTGTTCCGTTCCGTGGCGGGACCGGTTCCATTAAGTACATCTCGATCGCTGACCTGGTAGATGGGCGAGTCGATCCTGTCGAACTGAAGGGTAAGCACGTCATTGTCGGGACCACGGCGCCTGGCCTACTGGACCTGAGGGCGACCCCGTTCTCGGCGATCTATCCGGGGGTGGAGATCCACGCCACGCTCCTCGCGGCGATGCTTGAGCCGGGCAAGGCTCTCCTGATGGTCCCGTACTGGAAGCAGCTTGCTGACTACGTTGGTCTGGCGGGGCTGGCGGTCGTCTCTCTGTTCGTGTTGCCGGGTCTTTCACCGACCGTTTTAATTCTTTGCCTGGTAGCGGGTATCGCTGGGCTCGCTGGTGCCGCGGGATCCTTGTGGCTCGATGGTATCTACTTCGCGGTCGGGACCCTGTTTATCGCGTTTATCCTGTTGATGCTTTCTCAGCTAGTGCTGGGATTCCTCGAAGAGTACCGGAAGAAGAAGCAGTTTACCGATCTGTTCGGTCAGTACGTGCCGCCTGAGCTGGTAAAGAAGATGGCCGAGGATCCGGAACGTTATTCGATGGCAGGACAACGCCTGCAGATGACTGTCTTATTCTCAGATGTAAGGGGCTTCACGTCGATCTCTGAGCAACTCGCTCCGTCCGAGTTGTCAGAGTTTATCAACTTGTACTTGACTACAATGACACAGGTCATCCGCGACGAGGGCGGTACGCTCGACAAGTATATCGGCGACGCGATCATGGCGTTTTGGGGTGCCCCAATCGACGCAGAGGATCACGCCGAGCGTGGTGTCGTGGCTGCGATCAAGATGATCGAGGCATTGGACGGGCTCGCAACGGTCTGCGTCGAGCGCGGTTGGCCCGCCATCTCTATCGGTATAGGGATCAACACGGGCGACATGAGTGTCGGTGATATGGGATCCAAGATACGGAAGGCCTACACGGTTATGGGCGACGCCGTGAACCTCGGTGCCCGTCTAGAGGGCCTGACTCGCCAGTATGGTGTGTGGACAATCGTGTCAGAGTTTACCGTGGCCGAGTGCCCCCGTGTAAGATTCAGGGAACTAGACAAGGTGTTGGTGAAAGGCAAAGAGCAGCCGGTCATTATCTATGAGCCGGTCGCCCTTGAGTCGGATCTAGACGATAAAGCTAGGCGAGAGCTCGACCGTTGGGATGAATTGCTTGACGGGTATCGTGGGCAAAAGTTCGAGCAGGTTAAAAAGTCTCTAAATGAAATGATCACAGAGTTTGGCGATAGACCACTGTATGACTGGCTGCGTGGCGCTTGTGATGAATACATAGCCAATCCGCCACCGAAAGACTGGAACGGTGTCACGAAATTCACAACAAAATAGGAGTGTTGTCATGTTGAGATGGATAAGCTCGATATTTTTTGCGGCCCTGGTCGCGTTCTCTGGGGCATTGTTTGCGGGAGAGATAGGGACCGTCTTGAAGGCGAAAGGGAACGTAGAGATTCACCGCGGCTCTGAGACACTGAAGGCAAAGAAGAAGTTTAAGGTAGAGGCAGGTGACCGTGTTGTGACTGGCAAGAAAGACCAGGTATTCATCCGCATGATCGACAAGAGCAAGATGATCATCCGTCCCGACTCCGAGGTGCTGCTGAAGGAGCTGGTATATGAAAAGAAGTCGACCGATAAGCAGGAGACCTCTGTCTTGAAGGGGGGAATCCGTGCCGTCAGTGGAGAGATTGCCAAGAAGAACCGGGATAATGTGAAGTTCAGCGCCGGTACCGCGACGATCGGTATCCGTGGAACCGATATTGAGGTCGCGATGATCGGCGACGGCCAGGAAGACCGTGCCGGGATCTATAACTACGTGCATGACGGTCTGACAGAGATGCAGCTCGAGACAGGGCAGACGGCGATGATTGAGAAAGAGAAGTCGGGATTTACGCCTAAAGATCCGAAGCCGGGTGAGCCGCTCCTGCAAATTCTTGACGATCGCCCCGCGTTCCTGCGGTCTTCGGGATTCGATACCCTGATGAGGCAGCTGACGAACCCACGGGTTCCCGGTATCCGCTGATCAGAAACGGAAGCCGATGTAGAATTGGGTGGTTTTCTTGTCCCGCTCGCCCTGCATAGCGACCATGCCGTAAAGGAGGTCGTTCGAGAAGTTGAAGCCGACCGACAAGAGTGGCGTATAGGCATACTCCCGGGGGGCTGGACCGCTTCCCCCCGACGCGCTGAACGAGTTCCATATCAGACTCACGCCGAGAAAAGGAGCGATCCCGTCCATGTCTTGAGTGAACCGAGCCTCGGCCATCATCTGGGTGTGTTTGGTCCCAGACTTGGGAACCGCGGTACCGTCGCTCTGTGTGTAGGCCGGCACGTCGTCCCGTGTGTGACTGGCGGTGAATTTGTATTGCACAAGAAGGGTGTCGGAAAGAGCTTCCGCTGAGCTGTAACCGGTGCTGATAAAACTTCTGTTGGAGTTGAGTGATGCGGTGGTTGAACTACTCTTCGTCTTCATGCTGTTTCTGCCAATCCCAAAAGAAACATCATGGATCCCGCCCGATTCTGTTTGGCGGACAAAGTAGGGTGCGATCGTGTACCCGGAGCCATCGACGCTCGAGGATACATCGGCGGCCGGTGGGACCCGCTCGGTTGAAGTAATATCCATGTTGTCGACCGTGAACGTCACCCCTTTGGCGGTTAATTCTAGCTCGTCGAACCACTCTACCCCGAGGATCATCAGTCTGACCTGACCCTCGGTCAGTATCGGGGTGATTTGGTTGTCGATGTTTGCGACAGTCGGTGTGACCGAAAACGAGCGGGTAACGAACTCGTCCTCAGCGTCCTCCTCTTGTTCGTGTTCGCCGGCCGCGGTTCCACGAAGGTCTGAGTCGTTGAGACCGAGTCTGTAACGGAAGATGGGCATAGTGGGGCCAAACGATTGCACAGAAAAATTTGATATCAGGTTTCGCGCGGCGCCCGTCGCGGCTTTGGCGGCGCTAACAGTCCGTTCTTCTTCGTCTCCCTGCACAGTCAACGGAAGAAGCACAAGGCATCCAAGGATAAAGCTAATTTTCCGTAACATGGCCTATCCACTTTCCAATATAAGTCGGCTGAAGTATCGCACAAACGAGTCTGTTGTCACGCGCCGCTCGCGGGTTATCTGTCAAACATAACAAAGATATACGTAGTTTCCGCAAATCTCAAGGAAAAACGTAGCGTAAATACATTTCCGGTCGAGTCAGATGCTTTTTCCTGCCCGTTCACCTTAAACTATTGCGTAACCTGTCGATAATTATGGTAGTTGATGGACGGTAACCTACAGGAGCGTGTTTGATGCCAGCAGAGCCTCTAGCCGAGCAGACGCTCGCCGAGCATATCGCGAGTCTTCGCCAGCGTAAGTATGAGGTTCCCGTGATACGTGACCCTGATGATGTTGGGGATGAGTCTGACGCGAGCACGGAAAAAAAGCGCGAGGAGATCCGCCCCATTATCCGTAGGCCCTCGTCCCGAAATCCCGAGTTCTTTGAGGTTCTGATTAAGCCAGGGCACTACCTGTTTCATGAGGGTGACCCGGCTGATCATCTTTACGTTGTCCTGAGTGGCTCGATAGAGATCCGTCTCGATGGATCGGACACCGTTATCGCGACGCTGGACCAAGGCGAGAGCTTCGGTGAGCAGGCGATTCTTTACAAAGGGCTACGAGGGGCGTCTGCGTTTGCGAGGGAGCAGGCCCTGTGTTTAGAGATCACGGCCGCGAGCCTGACCCGTGCCATCGAGGCCCAGCCGTTGTTCGTACAGAAAACGCTACGGGCCATGATGTTGCAACTCAATCAGCGTAACGAGATGCGGAGACTGATCAGGGAGAAAGCTGAGTTTCCTGCCGAGCTGACCTTTCCACCCGAAACGCCAGCGGGTTCGCTTTTTGAGCGGATTACTAAGGATCTCACCATGAAAACCGTCCACATCGACTCTACCGCCGCTTTGAGGGCGATGATAGAGCGGCAAGACGCATTAATCGTCTCTTCCGGCCAGTTGACGATCAAGCATGGGAAGGGTGAGTTTCTTTGCGGGGAAGGGATGATCGTAGGGCTCTGTGAGGCGATTTCCGGTGAGCATTGTTTTGAACAGTTTGAGGTCACGAAGACCCTCAACGGCTGGTTAATCAATGGGCCTAAGCTGCTGCAGTATTTCTCTGGGATGAACTCGGGGCTTTTTGGTATCTGCCGGGGCATTATCTGTCGCACCCTAGACATTGAGCAGGCCCCGAATTTTAAGAGGGACGTCGCTCTCGACTAGTCACCGGGCGTGCTCCGACGTTTTTCTGCAGACCAGAGGGTCCTCGCCGCGGCGTTTGAGTTCCTCGGAGATTTCAATGAACACGTAGTCCCGTCTTGACAGATAACCCCACCGCATCTCTTTGTCGTGGGCGAGGCAGAGCTCTATTAGGGTCTTTTCTGGAAGGGTTTGGGCAAACGCCTCCTGTTTTTCTTCGACAGTACGTGAGTCACTACTGACCAGCGCGTCCCACTCAGATTTTGCCTTGTCTAACGTCGCGCACCCGCCAAGTATCAGGGATCCGATTACGCAACTCAGGTGCTTAAAGGGTGTTGCCATAGCTATCATCAATCATGGTTTACTTAATACTC
>JBMZTF010000086.1:0-6313 GCA_049623565.1 Litorivicinaceae bacterium | reverse complement strand
GCGTATGAATGTCCCGCTCCTTGGACTTGTGGAGAACATGGCCTCGTTCGTGTGTGACGGTTGCGGCAAAGAACATCATCCGTTTGGGAACGGCGGGGCGAAGACCGAGGCCGAGAAGCAGGAAATACCATTCCTAGGCGAGATCCCACTCGATCTGGCGATTCGCATCGCGTCTGATGGCGGTGTACCGATGGTCGTATCGAAGCCCTCGAGCCCCCAAGCTAAGGCATTTCTAGACATCGCGGACCAGCTGATCGGAAGCGAGGTACTAGCGTGATCTACGGGGATGTAGTCACCGATCCAACATTCCCGCCGCTCTTGACCGGGGAAAAGGTATCAAAGGACGTTGATCCATTCGTTAAGGCGATCAGCGCCTCTATGATGGGTTGCGACGCGGGGACCGTATTCTATGCGGAAGATCAAGAAACAATGCGTGCCGCGATCACGCTCGCGCCAGAGACCCCACTCAAAGATAGCGTTTCAGTTGTACACGCCCTGATGCTGTCGTTAGCGGACGGTTTGGGCGCTTTAGGTCCACCTGAGCTGGCTGTTCATTTCGTTTGGCCGAGCCAGTTTAAAGTGAACGCGGCAAGGTGTGGTGAACTGCGTTTTAAGGCCTCGACAACGGACCCAGATACCGTCCCCGAATGGCTGGTCGTTGGACTCACCATTCCTTTTGTGAGACCGGAAACAGTCGAGGCAGGATCAGACCCGTCCCAGACATGGCTGCACGAAGAGGGCTGTATTGAGCTGACCGTCCCGCAAATGATTGAGAGCTGGTCACGGCATTCACTGATTTGGCTCAACTCGTTTGAAGACAGTGGCTATCTGGCGATTCAAGATCATTGGAGGGCAAAGTGCGATTCGATCGGGTCAGATATCACGCACCCAGCTGACGGGACCTTTGTTGGAACAGATGGGCATGGAAGCCTACTGCTAAAATGCGATGGCATGACAAGCATCCATAACCTAATCGAAGAGATGGCCCCATGAAACTAGCACGTACAATTCGGCTTGATGAGTCGGATGACAATGTATTCGAGCGACCAGCAGATGCCGGTGAATGGGCCATCAGCGGTGGATTCGAATTTTCAAACTGGGACGAGAGCCAACTTACTGGTAAACCGAGACAAGCGTTCTCTAACGGCTGGTTGTCACTTGAATCATTTGGTCGGGCGACGTTTGTCGCCGTTACCTCAATCACTGCCAGCGAGTATGAGGTATTGATTCAGCAGCTCGCTCAATATTTCGTTGATCACTACGGTGCACCGGATATTGATGCTGCTCTACCGGTCGCGAAAGACGAGCTTGATCACATGCAAAGTATGTGCGAAGACCATGATGACAACACACTTTTGATGGTCAGCCGAACCCTCAGTGAGTCAGGGATTCATGAATCATTTCGATTCAATAATCCACAGAGCGCTTCCTTGGAAGCCTTTGCGGTTCACGGATCGGTCGACTGAGATGGCCTCAGGAACTCTGCGTAAGGTATGTATCGAACCACCGACCCGGGTTCGATCAATTCCTCCTCGAACCCAATCTCTACAAGCCCGTCAGACCAACTGATACTTGAAATCCGACCAGACCCTTCCGATGGAAAAACTTCAGCCCGACCTGTCGAATTTAAACGAGCACGCAGGTACTCGGACCGTCCGCGACGCTTATTCTTCTTGAAATCAGCGATCACCTCGTAGCCAATAGGCTCTCTCCACACGCCGCCGGCCAACACCTCCATTGCTGGTCTTCCGAAGACCATCGTGCAGACCCAAGCCGCGACAGGATTGCCCGGGAGCCCAATTACAGGCGTCTCATTCCAAATACCAAGCGCCAGTGGGCGGCCAGGTTTCAAGGCAATACGCCAGCTAGTTAGCTGACCCTCGGATTTCAAAATCGCAGAAATATGGTCCTCGTCACCGGCAGAGGCACCGCCAGACGTGATGACCAAATCACAGGACTCGGCACCCCGATTGAGGGTACCTCGGACTGCATCACGCGAATCTTCCACCAACCCTAAGTCAATGGCCTCGAACCCGAGATCACGCACCAGCGATAGGAGCATCAACCGATTTGCGTCATAGATCTGCCAATAATCGGCTGGCTGACCCGGCTTCCTCAGTTCGTCCCCGGTCGATAACACACCAACGCGCAGGCGAGAAAACACCTCGACCTCGGCGACACCCGCTGATGCCAATAACGACAGATCGGTCGAGGTCAGTCTTCGACCCGCATTGAATATCGGAGACCCAACGATGACATCCTCCCCGGCCTCACGGGTATTGGACCACTGCTTTAAAGGTCCATTAAACGCAATCCGGTCCGGCTCGATGGTACAGTCCTCCTCAAGGACAACCGTATCGACACCGTCCGGTAGAATCGCTCCCGTCAGAATCCTGACCGCTTGGCCCTTCTCAACAAGCCCAGCGAACGGAACACCAGCAGCAGCGCGCCCTTCGCACAACTTCATGATTTGCGGCCCCTCTGGGATCGGGCCAGCAAACCCATAGCCATCAACGGCTGAATTGGATCCCGGAGGATTCGATCTAACGGCCCCCACATCGCTCGATAGAATGCGGTCACAGGCGTCTTCGATCGGGACCCGATGACCGGAGCTAACCACCACCGACAGGGCATCTCTAAGAAGCCTCTTGGCCTCGGCGACCGGAGTCCAGTCGACCCCTGGCGGCAGCGCAAAGCAATCGTTCCGAAGTGGTGGCGGTTGGATTTCAGGCATGTAGATGGTTCCAAATATGATCAGCGATTGATGTTATATCGTTGAGATCAAAGACCGGGATATCAAGACCAGAAAGCTCGCAATCAGAAGCCACTGCGACAATTGACGAGTCGGTCTCTGACAGCAAACTCATCTGGCGTTCTTCTCGATGGACCTCAAGTTTGGGGATCGGTGTTTTCTTAAATCCTTCAACCAAAACCAGATCGCAGGGCGCCATCCGGCTCAATAACTCATCCAATTCAAATTCAGGCTGGTCTCGATACTCATGCATCAAGGCGAACCGCGACCCGCCAGCCAGCATCACCTCCTGTGCCCCCGCCGCTCGATGCCTAAAACTATCAGTCCCAGACCGATCCACGTCCACGTTGTGGTGCGTATGCTTGACCATCGAGACATTGAATCCTCGTGCCGTAAACTCGGACACCAATCGCTCTGTCAGTGTCGTTTTCCCGGAATCTTTCCAGCCAACCACGCCGAATACTGGGGCCCTCATGATTGATTCCCTTCTTGGGCAATCACCAGCTCATCCGGCGTGTTTACGTTAAAAAATGGATCGAGTGAGTCAGGCTTGTGGGTATACTGGATCTCAGACCCCCCAACCGAGTCCGTCCAGATCACAATTTTCCGGATACCACGTTGCAATGCGTCACGGAGATTAGCCTCTAGTGATACATGCCAAATACCAAACGTTGGGTGCCGCATCCATTTTGACTTCTCATGATCAAAGCTCGATGCGAGAACTACGGGGGCATGGCTTTCCATCGCCTCTCCGCGCGCCCTAGAAACGAAATCCGTGGGGAAAAAGGGTGTATCCCCCGCGACCGATGAAACCCATTCAAAATCGTGTTTCCGCGCGTATTCGAGAGCGGCAAGCACACCGGCCAGTGGACCTAAATATCCACAAAGCGAGTCGGCTATACATGGTAGCCCAAATGACGAAAAGCGCCCCGGATCACCATTCACATTCAACACAACGGCATCGACCTGCGGCCTTAAACGCTTCAAGACCTCATCAAGGATCGTCTGCTGCCCGAGCTTCAGTAATCCTTTATCAGAGCCCCCCATTCGAGTCGCGAGGCCGCCCGCGAGAACCACACCAAGGATTCGATCATTCATCGTGAGCACTCTTTCGGCGATGTTTTTTGTCCTCTTCTGGCACCGAGTCAGGGTCCGTATCGTAGACCAAACGTTCTTCGGCGCTTAGGCAAATGAACCGCCGACCGCGCATGCGACCAATCAGAGTCAGACCGACTTGCTTGGCAATATCAACACCCCACGCGGTAAATCCAGACCGACTCACCAAGACCGGAATACCCATCAGAGCTGTCTTGATTACCATCTCGGAAGTCAGCCGTCCTGTGGTGTACATGATCTTATTTTCGGGCGACACACCTTCTAAGTGCATCCAACCCGAGATCTTATCGACAGCGTTGTGGCGACCTACATCTTCCATATACACCAAAGGCTGATCTTGCTGGCATAGCACCGTACCATGGATCGCACCGGTTTCAAGATACAAACTCGGTGTGCGATTGATTAAATGACTCAAGCGATAAATCCACGACGTATGTACAGGTGTTGCCGCCAGTCTCACCTGATCGACACCCTCCATCATATCGCCAAATACTGTTCCTACCGCACAGCCTGAGGTCCGCGTCTTTTTACTCAATTTTTCTTCGTAATTCGACTCGCGCTCTGTTCTTACGACGACGACTTCCAATTCTTCATCGTATTCGACCGCTTCAAGTAGGTCGTCCGATTTCAGCATCCCCTGATTCTTCAAAAAGCCGACCGCGAGATATTCGGGATAGTCCCCGATGGTCATCGCGGTCACAATTTCTTGAGAATTGAGATAGATCGTTAGCGGACGCTCTTCAATCACAGACGTTTCGGTAGAGCGACCGTTTTGGTCAACTCCCTTGATGGCCCGTGAAAGCTTCGGGTCCCATGGGTTAGGTCGAATCCGGTACGATCCGATGTCCTCTAATGTCGGCATGAAATACTTGGCCCTTTGAATAGTGCTGGTTGGGGTTTATCCTACTGCACTTCAAGCATCGAGGTAGAAAAACTAAGACTCGTCACTACGAATGAAATTCCCCACCAACACCCTGGCAATCGCGAATCTCTATGCGCTTTTGAGTGCTATTAACGCGGCTATCGCACCGATCGTGATTTCGCTTGGTGGCTTAGCGGGTGCGTATCTACTGGCCGACGATAAGTCGCTCGCCACGCTTCCAGTCAGCGGCTTCAATGTTGGTATTGCCCTGATGGCCGGGCCAGCATCATTACTGATGTTTAAAATTGGTAGACGACGTGGCTTTATGGCCGGTGCGATCTTAGGATTTATCGGGGTATCAATCGCTGGCGCCGCAATTCTTTTGCACAATTTTATCTGGTTTTGTGTGGGATTAATTCTCACCGGTTGCGCAAATAGCTTTGTGCAGCAATATCGATTCGCCGCCTCAGATTTTGTGGATGATGCGCTCAAATCCCAAGCAATTTCTCGGGTATTAGTTGGAGGAATCGCGTCCGCCGTAATTGGCCCGCAGATCGTTCTGCATAATAAAGACCTCCTGTACCCAACCCCGTTTGCAGGAGCATTTCTGAGCGGGGCGTGTCTGTTCATTATTGGCCTACTGGTTATGATGTTGTTGCCTGAACAGGCACCAAAAACACGAGAGGTTACACGAATAGATGGCCGAACCAAGAAAGACTTCGCCCGCGATCCCACCTTCATCACCGCCGTTTTTTGTGGAACAAGTAGTTATGCACTAATGGCTTTCGTTATGACCGCTGCGCCACTCGCGATGGTTGGATGTGGTTATGAGGTGGCCGATGCCGCCCTTGGTATTCAGTGG
Source organism: Litorivicinaceae bacterium (assembly GCA_049623565.1). Lineage (GTDB taxonomy): Bacteria > Pseudomonadota > Gammaproteobacteria > Pseudomonadales > Litorivicinaceae > HIMB30. Next base: position 721 of record JBMZTF010000086.1, on the reverse strand, counting down.
CATGTTCTCGCTATGTTTGTTCCGAGCCTATTCACTGGAAAACTGATCGGCCACTTTGGGAAGCTTCCGATTATCGCGACGGGCTTGATCGTATTAATGGTCTGCTCGGCTGTCGCCTTGTCTGGAATCTCGATCGAGCATTTTTATGTAACGTTGGTTCTGCTGGGCCTCGGCTGGAACTTCGGCTTTATAGGCTCTACAGCCCTCCTAACAGAAACCTATCAGACCCATGAAAAGCACACAGCACAGGGTCTCAACGACACCATTCTCTTCAGTTCTGTCGCGCTCGGGAGCTTGAGTTCAGGAGTCGCGTATGAACTGATTGGATGGGATACTATGAATTGGATCGCTTTCCCAGTCGGACTGTTGTGTTTAGTGGCTCTATTCTTAGAGCACCAAAGACATCAAACTAAGCCAACTCACAAATCGAGGATCATTTCGTGAGAGTCAATATCCCACTAATCTTCGCGCTACCGGTAGCGCTTTCCGCTGCCTTCTTATCTATCCAGAGTCTTGCGACCGACCATCGACATACCACAAATCATCAATACCAGCCGATGCAGTTTAAGCCTGTTGAAAACGATGGTCTGAAGTTGTCGAATTTTCGGGCACGCGCAAGTATCGGGCGAACACAGAATTCCGGTGCCTATGGCGAAATTCTATCGACTACAAGCGACAGATTAATTAGAGCGTCTAGTTCTGTCGCAAATACTGTTGAACT
>JBMZTF010000085.1:0-6644 GCA_049623565.1 Litorivicinaceae bacterium | reverse complement strand
ATCAGCACGCAATTTCTCTATACCGCAATGGCATACAGCGTGGAGAGCTCCCGAAAGGGCTCGCCCGGTGGATGATAGAGCAATCGTGGAGCCAATGAATGCAACCAGTTAAGTACTCACGGTTTTTAAAACGTTGGGTTGAGAAGTTTGACCCTGAGCAAGCATGGTTGAGCGCTGCCGGCGCTACGCCACCAGACCGGGCTGAAATACAAACCGCGTGGCAACATGTTGTCGCGCTTAATACATATGATTTTGATCGCGAAGCTCGATTCTTGAGAAATCAAACGCAAGCGGGCCTCATTTATCGGTTATTAAATGGAGCTGACTCGTTTGAGGACACGGTCCGGGTAAAGACTCAAATGGCTGAGGCGGCCTTGGATGCGAGTCTTGCGCATCATCGGGTAATTCTTGAACAGGCCTTTGGTACACCGTCAAACCCAGCATTCACGATCTTGGGTTTGGGTAAGTTAGGTGGACGGGAGCTGAACCTATCGTCTGATATCGACATTTTCTGTGTTTTTGCAGAGGATGGCGAGACGTCAGGCCCTCGTACACGGCACCATAGCGATTACTTCACCCGTCTGACACAGCAGTTTGCGAAATCACTTGATGCACTAACGGTTGATGGGTTCGTAGAACGCGTCGATCAGCGTCTTAGGCCCTGGGGCTCCGCAGGCCAACTCGCAATCCCAGTAGTTGCCTGTGAAGACTATTACGAAGTGCATGGCCGGGAATGGGAACGATTTGCGCTTCTCAAAGCTCGACCGGTCGCTGGTGATCTGAAACTGGGTCATACACTTTTAAGGTCGCTCAAGCCATTTTTGTATCGGAAATACCTCGATTTTGGGGTGTTTGAATCTATTCGCGATCTTAAATCGAAAATTGAGTCTGAAGTTCGTCGTCAAGGCCGCGATAAGAATATCAAAGTTGGCCGCGGTGGTATCCGTGAAATCGAATTTGTTGTTCAAGCGATGCAGTTGTTGCGCGGAGGTCAGATCCCGAGTTTGCAAGTCACTGGATTTCTCGATGCCCTATCGACTCTGATGGCAGAGGCTATCATCAGCGAGAATGATGGCTTGCAACTCAAACAAGACTATTTGTGGCTTCGCTACGTCGAACATGTGATTCAAGCTGAAAACGACAAGCAAACACAGGAATTACCAACCGATTGCGGGCCTTTGGCTGCTGTGATGGGCTTTGAGTCAGCCGACGGCTTTGAACGGAAACGTCGAGAGGTAACTGATCGAGTTCATGAGACATTTGTCTCTTTTATGCGGGCCGAAAAGTTACAAGCGATAGCTGAGGCTTCGATCAAAGACGAGGTCCAAGAGTGTTTGGATGCATTCCTCGATGATCCAGTGTGCAATCGCCTCGAACCGATTGCGCGCTCCCGACTGACAACACTTTTAGATCAACTAGGACCCGAATTAAGTACTTATCCGATTGACGTGACAGAACGGATGCTTCGATTCATCTCGACCTGTACCCGACGAAGCGTGTATCTATCCCTGTTATCTGAGAATCCAGCAACACGTGCGCGCATGCTCGATATTTTGGATCGATCATCCTGGGTCACTGAGCGTCTGATTGAGATGCCCGCTCTGTTGGATGAGTTACTCACGCTCGATGCGAGTGACGCCGAGATGTCACGTGAAGCGATTGGTCAGGAATTATCAATGCGCCTGCAAAGAGTCGATCCAGATGACCCTGAACGCTTGACCGAAGTGCTCGTCCAGTTCGCTCGCGGCCTTGCATTCCGAGTCGCAGTATTTGAGATCCGTGGCGAGATTCCATTGATGCGTGTATCCGATCAATTGACCTGGATTGCCGAGGCAGTGGTTTCCGAAGTGCTGCATTACGCCTACCGGGAAGTTTCCTACAAGCATGGTCATCCGGTGGTCAATGCAAGTGAAGGTGACAATCGGCTCGGTTTGTCGGTTCTTGGGTACGGCAAATTAGGTGGCTTGGAAATGAGCTATGGCTCAGACCTCGACCTTGTATTTGTCCACGGCATAGATCCCGATCAGATGACAGACGGCAATGTCGCAATTGAGGGTGGTCTTTTCGTTAATCGTGTCGTGCGTCGCGTGATTGCTTTGATTGAGACGAATACACGATTTGGGCGCTTATATGAAATCGATACCCGACTCAGACCATCCGGTCGCTCTGGCTTGATGGTTGTTGGCCTTGATGCGCTAAAGAAATATCTCGATGAGTTTGCTTGGACCTGGGAGTTACAGGCGTTTGTCAGAGCGCGACCGGTTGCTGGAGATCGATTCTTGAATACAAAACTAGAGGCGCTTCGTATCGAGATTTTACGAAGGGCCCGCAAACGAACCGAATTGTTAAAAGATGTTGTTGAAATGCGTGAAAAAATGCGTGCACATCTTGGTAGCAAAGCGGGTGATGCTGGTTTTGATTTAAAGCACGACCGGGGAGGTATCGTTGATATCGAATTTATGGTGCAATATCAGGTTCTAGCACATGCGGAAACACACCCAGAGCTTGCGACTTACACGGATAATATTCGTCAGCTCGATGGACTTTCGGAGTCAGGGTGTATTTCAACAGTAGATGCAGATGCGTTGAAAAGAGCTTATGTCCGCTACCGGACGTTGAACCATGAGGCAATCCTAGCCGGTCTAAAAGGCCGTGCTGAATCTGCAGAGGTTGAAAACGAACGGCAGTTGGTTGAGGGTCTGTGGGCGCAGTGGATGTCTTATTGAATTGATTGGAAATAAAAATGCAGCCGAGCTTTGCTGATCGCGATGGATTAATTTGGTTTGATGGCGAACTCAAGCCATGGCGGGATTGCCAGACACACGTCCTCACACACACTTTGCATTATGGCCTCGGGTGTTTCGAGGGAGTCCGTGCCTATCAAACAACCGAGGGTGCGGCGATCTTCCGTTTGCACGATCATACGCGACGACTTTTTGATTCAGCAAAAATTCTCGGGATGAATATTCCGTTTTCGATGGAGGAAATTGATGCGGCACAGAAAGCCGCTGTTGCCTCAAACGATTTGGATCATGCTTATTTGAGACCAATGGTTTTCTACGGCTCCGAAGGCATGGGATTGCGAGCAGATTCACTCAAGACTCACGTGATTGTCGCCGCTTGGGCGTGGGGCTCGTACATGGGTGAAGAGAATCTGAAGCGTGGGATTAAGGTCCGTACTTCGAGCTATACGCGCCATCATGTGAACATCACGATGACGAAAGCAAAAGCGAATGGGAACTACATGAACTCGATGCTTGCATTGCAAGAGGCACTGACTGGCGGTGCAGACGAGGCATTGTTATTGGATCCAGAAGGTTATGTTGCCGAGGGATCCGGTGAGAATTTCTTTATCGTTCGTGATGGTGTGATTTATACCCCTGAGCTGACCAGCTGTTTGGATGGGATAACGCGTAAAACTATCTTCACTCTCGCTAAAGACCACGGTCTCGATGTTGTCGAAAAACGGATTACGCGTGATGAGGTCTTGATCGCAGACGAGGCGTTTTTTACGGGGACCGCAGCCGAGGTGACACCGATTCGAGAGCTTGATTCGCGGCCGATCGGTGCAGGGTCCCGAGGACCAATTACAGAAACGCTACAGTCAGATTATTTCGACGTTGTCCATGGCCGGAATGAAAAGTTCAGCGAGTGGGTCACACTCGTTAAGGACTGAGTGATGCCAACCTTAGTGGTTGGCCCGAATTGGGTCGGCGACATGATCATGGCGCACGGGTTGATTTCATTTTTGAAGTCCAAACGGCCAGATGATCAGATTCATATGCTTGCACCCAGTTGGAGTTTGGAGGTCGCGCGGAGAATGCCTGAAGTTGATCAGGTCATTGAGCTTCCGTTCGGTCACGGTGAGCTGAAGTTAAAGGAACGGTGGGCATTCGCTCGAAAGCTTCGCTTTTCTCGCTATCATCGTTCGTTCATTCTTCCTAATTCCCTCAAATCGGCACTGATTCCAGCAATGGCTGGTATTCCACGCCGAATCGGATGGCGAGGTGAGTACCGATACAAGTTGCTGACCGATCTGCGAATTCTTCACGAGGCTCGATTCCCGCGAATGATTGATAGGTATATGGCACTTGGCTTTCCGGCAAACCTTGCTCTGTCAGCTAATCAATTACCTGAAGCTCCCCTATTTCCGCGTTTGACCACAGACCAAGCATCACAAAATCGTCTGGTGACTACCCATGGACTGGATCGTTCTCGGCTCGTTGCTATTTGTCCTGGAGCCGAGTTTGGACCTGCCAAGCAATGGCCTATTGAGCATTTTTCCGATCTAGTGACACGCTTAATTGATGATGGGTATCAGATTGTCTTGTTGGGCTCGCCTAATGATGTAGACGATATTCGGCGACTAATCGAGCAGATTGAAAAATCAAAACGAAAAGGCCTCGTCAATCTTGTGGGTTTGACATCGATCCCTGAGGCGGTTGATGTCATCGGGTTATCAAAAGCCGTTGTGACACATGATTCTGGCTTGATGCATGTAGCTGCAGCCACAGGTCGTCCGTTAGTTGCATTGTTTGGACCGTCTTCACCAGCGCATACGCCGCCCCTCAGTGAGATGGCAGTGACTTTGACGCATCCTGTACCCTGTCATCCATGCTTCGAAAGAGAGTGTCCCTTAAAACATCAGGCATGCTTGTCGGAGCTCTCGGTTGATGAGGTATTCGACGCGTTATCGCAACAAATCCAGCGGATCGCCTAATGCGTGTTTTGGTGGTGAAAACATCTTCCATGGGTGACTTAGTTCACACATTACCAGCGCTCACGGACGCAACACGAGCACTTGGCGACATTCGATTTGATTGGGTGTGTGAGCCAGCCTTTGCGGAAATTCCACACTGGCATCCGTCTGTGGGAGATGTTCTGGTGATTCCATTAAGACGCTGGAAAGGAAAGCTTCATCGCCTGCTGTTCTCGAATGATTTCTCTGCATACAAACAAGCCCTCGGTGCGGAGCAGTACGATGCCGTGATTGATGCTCAAGGGTTACTGAAGAGCGCTTTTTTAATTACCCGTTTTACCGATGGGCCAAAGCATGGATTTGATCGTCGGTCGGCAAAAGAACGTTTGGCAGTGAGTGTTTATGATGTGACGCATCCCGTGGATCGCTTGAAACATGCCATATCGAGGACGCGTGAACTTTTCTCTCGTTCGCTTGGTTACACCCTTCCAGAGACGGATCCAGATGCGTCAATTGACCTGAGTCGACCACAAGAGCTCGCAGATCGCTTGGTGCTCGTTACTCAGACGAGCCGACAGCCCAAGCATTGGACGAGTGACGGATGGAGAGCTGTCATAAACGACGCGCTTTCAAAATTCTCTGACATTGTGCTGCCGGTTGGCAGTGATTCTGAGTTCGAAGCCGTTTCTGCAATAACCGAGGGCTTGCCGGTACGTATTTTAAATCAAGCCTCGTTGAATGACGTCGCGTTTGAGATTTCAAATGCCCGCGCAGTGGTTGCAGTCGACACTGGTCTTGCGCATATTGCTGACGCGTTGCATATCCCCATGCTTGCATTGTATGGGCCGACGGAGCCGGGTCTTGTGGGGCCTGTTTCTGAGACGTCACAGATTCTAAAAAGCTCGACAGGACAAATGTCTGATCTCAACACATCTGACGTGATGGAATGGGTTAGTCAGATTGATACAGTGTCTGCCGCGTAAGGTCTGGATTTGTCTTAAATCGTTTGTGCATCCACATGTATTGTGATGGATGTTTTTTAAGTGCATCTTCGATGCGTCGATTGAGTAGGCGAGCATTCTCGACTTCATCCTTATCCGGGTAATCATCGGGCATCGGGACAAATGAAACCTGATAGAGACCATTATCGTCGCGGTGGAGGTCAAGAAAAATGCTGACTGCGCCAGACAGTCGAGTGAGTCGAGCTGGTGTTGTCACGGTACAGGCAGGCCTGCCAAAAAACGGAGCGAAGACAGAGCCTTTTGGCCCCATGTCTTGGTCGGGCCCAAACCATACCATGTCGCCTTGTTTTAAGTGTTTAGCGATATCGCGTAATGCACGGACGTCGACCAATTTGGCATAGCGTGCGCGTCCACGACACACAGCTTGATCAAAAATGGGATTGTCATTGGGCCGATAACTCACCACAAATCTGCCGGCGACGGCATGCATTAGCGGGGCTACCAAGTCCAGCATGCTGTAGTGTGGGCACAGTAACAGAACGCCGCGACCCTCTATGTTGGCTTGTTCGAGAAGCTCCTGTCCTGATACACGAATTTTGTCGTTGACAAAATTGATTGGCCGATGCCAAGACCATGCGGTCTCCGTTAATCCAATTCCATTTTGTTCAAAGCATGCTTTGACAAGGTTGTATTGGTCGGTCTGGTTAAATTCTGGGAAGCAGACAGCAATATTTCGTTCGCAAACGAGACGGCGTTCCCTCGCTGTATAGAACAGAAAAGCCCCGATCAGTCGCCCGAGCGCCACTCCAAGCGTCGGTGGCAGTGCGGCGACTAGTCGAATGAAGCCAAGTCCCAGCGGAACGAAAGAAAAGCTCATTTGTAATCCGGTTGGGTTCATTGATGAAGGTCGGTACTATAGCAAGCTTAGAACCACTAGAGAGACCTTCTGTGTTACATCTCTTTTCTGCATCACGCGTTTTAGT
>JBMZTF010000084.1:0-6646 GCA_049623565.1 Litorivicinaceae bacterium | reverse complement strand
CCCAGACGGGCTCGACGCGTTCATCGATTAGCTCATCAGTATCGAGCGTCTCGTCAACAACCTTTTGCGCCGTAGGCTCGTGATCTTCGAAAAGAGTCCCAGTCTGCGTATCAGTTCTAATTTGCTCAGTAAGCGTTTCAGTGTCAACGGGCTTCATGACCTCAGCATTTATCTCACCCGCCCACAAATTTAGCTGGCTCGCATCAGTTGAATCAAACAATGGATCCGCATCAACCTGAGGCTCTAGCTCTTCTGGAGTTGCCTTCTTGACGGGGCGCGGTTTACCAATATCAGACCGCTCTGGTGACTTGGGCGGTGCCGCCATTAAGTCAAGTTTCAAACCCTCACGTTTATGTTTCAGGGTGCGACGTATGCCATCAGCTAATAGGCCCACTATTAGGACTGCTCCTAATGCTAGCAAATATTCACGTAACCCGAATTCCATACGCCCCTTACTCGGTGGTGGCCAATTCCACGGCCCGTTCTATGTCGACGGAAACGAGGCGTGACACCCCTGGTTCCGACATCGTAACACCCATCAGTTGCTCAGCGCGCTCCATCGCAATTTTGTTGTGAGTGATGCAGATGAATTGCACTGATTTCGACATCTCAGCAACTGCATCTGCATAACGTCCGACGTTCGCATCGTCCAATGGCGCATCCACCTCATCAAGCAAACAAAAAGGTGCTGGATTAAGTTGAAAAATCGCAAAAACCAATGACAACGCTGTCATTGTTTTTTCCCCACCACTCAGCAAGTAAATACTAGAGTTTCGCTTGCCCGGCGGGCGCGCCATAATCGTTACGCCAGTCGACAACAGATCCTCATCATTCAACATTAGCTGAGCTTCCCCACCACCGAAGAGTTGCGGGAATATCTTGCCAAACGACTGATTGATCGCATCAAACGTGTCGCGAAACAAGGAGCGTGTTTCACGATCAATTTTCCGGATTGCATCTTCGAGTGTTTCTAGCGCCTCGGTGAGCTCTGTATGCTGGTGATCGAGCTCAGATTTCCGTTCAAGTTCTTTCTGGTATTCATCAAGCGCTACGAGGTTAATTGGCCCCAGACGTTCAATTCTAGTCCTACTACGAGCGAGCTCAGTTTCGACCGCCTCTCGATTACCAAAACGGTCGAATTCAGCGAGGTGCGACTCTGTCGCACCCCGGGTCGTCAACTCACCCTCTAATCGTCTTACTTCGATCTCAACCGCCTGAGCCTTCAATCGAATTTCACCCAGCGCTTGTGACCGCGCCTCCCGGTCTTGCTCAATATCGGCTCGCCTGGACTCAAGTATCCGGAGCGATTCGTCTTTCTCACTCAATAGTTGGCGCGCTTCTGTCAACTGTTCTTCCAGCCGCTGGCTTTCATCAACCGCCCGTTTGAGGTCCTCTTCCGTAACCGCCGGCTGGCCGGCTAGCACTTGGCTCTTTGAAGCTAACGTTTCGAGCTCACTCTCAAGACCTGAAAGCTGGCCACGAAGCCGATCCACCTGTGTTTCTGAACGTGATTTGATACCAGATAAACGCTCCACCTCGACACGGAGGTCTGCGCGTACATTCGCCAACTTGTCTCGCTCCTGACGTAACCGTGCGAGCGATCCCTTATCCTCATCAAGCGACTGGTGTAATGGCGTAATTTTTTCTTGGAGGACGCCTAGAGTGTTTTCAAGCTCACTCAACTGTGCGGCGAGTCGATTGCTTTCTTGATCGATTTGCGCCCGCGCTTTAGTCAATGACTCTTTCTCGAGACCCAGACGTTCGCGACTCGCTTCGATTTCTTGATTTCTCGCCTCAAGGCCAGCCAGGCGGTTGGATAACTGTACAGATTCTTTTTCTAACTCCACAACCTCTGCTTTTTTGTCTTTTAATGCTGTAGCAAAACGCTCACGTTCCAAACGAAGCTGATCAAGCCCTTTCCGAATGACGCTAACTTCATCAAACGCTAGCTGCTGGGTATGTTCAAGTTGAGGAACCCGAGCCTTCAGGTCAAGAATTCCGGTTGATCGCCCGGCGACCCGCTCAATCCATCCGGGTCCAAAACGAAGACCAGTCTCGGTGTAGCCCTCGCCATCGGTCTGATGTGGTTTTAGGGACTTTGACAACAGCGTAGGGAGTTTTTTCAAATACTCTGCAGAGACCACCCGGACGCCCGCTGGCAAAGCCTCAACATCGAGCTTACTCAGCTCTTCAGCAACAAAGGCACTGAGAAGCTCGGGATAGGAAGCTTCAAAAGCGGCACGATCGTCCTCTCGCAACTCAATATGTTGCAAGACTCGGCCCATGATCTGAGGATGTCTATCGACCCAGGCACTGGTCTCTGTATCGTCAATACGAGACTCGGCCGCAATAATTCGCAATGCTTTCTCGAGGTCCGCTTCAGCGCTCTGCAGAGTACCTGTTTGCTCCCGCAGTCTCGCTTCCTCCCGGATCACCGAGGCGTCAATCGAATCCCACGCAGATTGCAAGTCCGAAAGCGCTAGTTGCTCAGCCGTCAACCGCTCCGTCGAGGCGGTCAATTCAAACTGCAATCCAGCGATTAACTGTGGATCCGTATCCGAGAGCTCAGTATGAGCGTGTTCGATCGCTTCAAGTCGCGAGGCGTCCATTGCTTGCTGCCGCTCTAGTCCCTGTTTTTCCGCTCCCAAACGAGTGACCTCTGATTTCACTCGACTGAGTTCACTCTCTACCTGGCTTCGCTCAGATTCTTGAGTCGTCAGCTTCGCTTCAAGGTCCTCTATCGATGAGTCGAGCGCACCGCAATCAGCCTCAATCTTTTTAAGCTGCGGTTCGATCTGTGATCTCTTCTGATCAGCAACCACGCCCTCTTCTTTGTCTCGGTCTATCAGACCCGTCAGATCAGTGATCTCCCCCGCTATCCGTTCCTGGCTGACAGAGGCTTGTTGGGCCTGTTGCTCGTGTGCTTGTTTGGTCGCTTCAAGCCGAGAAAGGGTTGCAGCGTGGGTGTAGTAAGCAGTGTTTGCCGCATCCAGTATTTGATTAGTATCCTCCCGGGCGACCTGTGCCTCAATTCGGGCGCGTTCATTCGTGGACATTGCGGACGCAATCTGATCAAGTTGTTTTTGACACGCGTCCTTCGCCTCGGTTTCGGCTTTCTGTTTTTCCCGTTGCTCTTGTAACTGATACCAAAATATCAGTGACTCGAGGTTACTCGACTCAGCCTTAAGTATTTTGTATCGCTCCGCTGCTTCTGACTGACGCTTCAACCGGTCTAACTGACGACCAAGTTCGCCGGAAAGATCGTTGAGACGTTCGAGATTTTCGCGAGTTCTCGAAATACGGTTTTCGGTTTCTCTTCTACGCTCTTTATATTTTGAAACACCAGCAGCCTCTTCGACGTAGGTTCGAAGTTCCTCGGGCCTAGCTTCAATAATCCGAGCTATCATCCCTTGCTCAATAATCGCGTACGAGCGAGGGCCTAGACCCGTGCCCAGGAAAAGATCAGTGACATCACGGCGCCGACAACCCGTACCGTTTAAAAAATACTTGGATTGTCCTTCCCGGGTCACCTCGCGCCTGACGGCTATCTCCGCGAAGCCAGCGTATTCATTTCCGGCACGACCCTCGTTGTTATCAAACACCAGTTCAATCGATGCTCGAGAAACGGGCTTACGACTAACCGACCCATTAAATATAACGTCGGTCATTGACTCCCCACGCAAATGCTTCGCACTTGACTCACCCATCACCCAACGCACAGCGTCAATGACATTTGATTTGCCACAGCCATTCGGACCAACAATCGCAGTCAAATTGGATTGGAAAGGAACTGTGGTGGGGTCTACAAACGATTTAAACCCGGCAAGTTTTATACTTTTTAAACGCAACGTTGTGGACTTCCAGCTGATCTATAAGGAAAGCTATCCAGTGCGCTCCAGAGTTTCAAGATATTTACGTTCAAGAGATCGACAAAGTTCGGAGACCTGGTGTACTGACTCATCCACCTTACCTGCCTCAATGGCCGGTATTAGCTTTGTTCTCAGAATACCATCGAGGACGCTAACGCCCGGTAAGTTCAGACGAACGAGCTTTGAAAAAATCCGATCAAACGTCGGAATTAAGTCGTCGATCAATTCTCCATAAACGGTGTTTGGATGCAATCGACATATCGCTCCCAAAACGCTCGCCGGATTGATACAACCAAATTTACTTTCAGACTCTTGCATCGCATGTCCTAGAGACTTTGCATGTTTCTCCGACCAACCTGGCACCAGCTCAGTTACCACCGGCGTTAAAAGGATCGGGAGTGCCGATGTGAGATCTTTAACACGGCTTGGGCTCAGGCTCGTTACAATCGCGCCCCGCCTCGGAATCACGTCGATTAGACGACGGCGCTCTAATACTCGGAAAGACTCTCGAACAGACCCTCGAGACACACCCAATTGCCCCACGACACGCGTCTCTTGGACACGATCGCCGGAACGCAAAAGGCCCGAAACAATTTGATGCTCAAGTTGTAGCGCAATATGTTCTACCAAACCGGGACCCGGTTTGAGTGGTATGTAGTTTAACCCGTCTGCCATGACTTTTAACTCGTTACTGATCCATCAGTACTCGTTCCAGTATGAACCGCTTTAAATAAAACGCAACACAAAAACCTTCAGGGCTTTAATTTCAATTCAGCCCTATTTTCTGTTCCTAAACTTAAAACAACAGGGTCGCCCATCCAATCTCCCTGAGTTCCAGCCGCATCCCCAACGGTTAATCGTGCTGCTACTTCGACGACAAGCCCCGCGTGGAGCCGACCACCCATGAGCGCATCCTGATTTGATAGTCGAATAGTGGTCGGAAGCTCGCGCACGGATAACCGTTTTGCGACCAATGGCCGCGAAGTCCCACTAACTTCGCGAGCAAAGACAAAAACCTTAGCATCTTTTAAGCTCTCCGGAACCGCTTGGCTCAACGAAACTGAGAGTTCTATAACCGCCTCACTCAGCCCCGCCTTCTCGGCTGATTCCTGAGCTGCACGCTCGGTCGCTCTTGCGATACCCGTCTCGATTGCCTTTGCCTGTTCAGATCCTGGCGGAAGCCGCGCGAGCATCCGTGTCCAGAGCCGAACAGCTTGCGGATAGTCGGAGGCCTCAAAGGCAATAATCCCGAGCGAGCCAAGCGCTGTCACCTGGTCAGGATCTAAATCAAGCGCTAACTGGAAAAGATTTATAATCTCTTGATCAGCGACGCGGTCTCTCGCTAAAAATTCATCCTGAGCCGCCTGCGCGATCACATAAGCACGCTCAGTCTCGGGTAACGCGTTGAGGGCCTCTGTCGACAGCGACATCTCATAGGCACCCAGACGCCAATAAACAAAGGTCGATCCAACAAGTGCGACGATCGTGACTAGCGCGCTAATGAAGGCGCCCTGGCGACCGAATCCACGCAGCGCCCAAAGAAGTCCCAATAACACCGTGGCCGCAAGGAGGCCCATCCAAATCATACTTAAGTGTCCCCTCCGTCAAGGGCTTTTTTCGATTGGCGGATTCGCAACACTACTAAAATTGCACCCAGTACTAGAAGCCCACCCGGACCAAACCACAAAACCAAAGTTTGCCGATCGAGGGGCGGGTTGTAGAGCACGTACCGACCATACCGAGCCACCATAAAGTCTTTGATCTCGTCATCAGTCGCACCCTCCCTAAGCATCCGGTAAACCTCCGCACGCAAGTCCCCAGAAATTTCAGCGTCGGAATCACCAATCGCTTGGTTCTGGCACTTTGGACAACGCAGCTCATAGCCGAGCTGGCGAAACCGTTCTTCCTGCCCGGGCGAATCAAATTGATAGGTCTCGATCGCTGCCTGAACGCTCAACGAGAAACCAACAATCCAGACCAAAAAAATATTTTTCATCATCGAATGGTGTCAAGCCTGGGGCGGATTTTTTGAGCAAAGACGCGGGCATTTACCTCGCCCTGTACCCTCAAATGGATCACACCGCTTGAGTCAACTAAAAACGTCTCCGGAGCACCAGCAACACCCAGATCCAAACCAAGCCTCCCAGTCGGGTCAAAAATCTGCAGAGCGTAAGGATCACCAAGTTTCTCGAGCCAATTCTTTGCGGCCTTTTCGGTATCCTTATAATTCAAGCCGACGATGGGTACCTGCTCTGATAGTTGGGTGAGATAGGGGTGTTCAACCTGACAAGTGATGCACCAGCTCGCCCACACATTGAGGAGAAAAGGTTCATTAGGCAGCGTCTCACGCGACAAACGCTCGCCTGTGTTCAGATCCTTTAAATCAAAGACCGGAAACGGTTCTCCAATCAACGCCGACGGCTGTTCTCCCGGATCCAGCGTGAGGCCTTTGAAAAAGAACCCCACGAGTACCGCAAAAACGCCAAGCGGCAACCACAGCATCAGTCGATTCATGCAGTTGCACCATCAACCGCCGCCTCGGCATTCTCTCTCTCGAGTCGCTTGCGATACCGTTTATCTGTAATCGACACAAATCCGCCGAGTCCCATCAGAAATGCGCCCACCCAGATCCAGTCGACAAAGGGTTTTAAAGACAGACGAACAGCCCAGTCACCCCCACCAAGCGGCTCACCTAATGCGATGTATAAGTCACGGGTAAAACCAGAATCAATGGCGGCCTCAGTCATCACCATCCCGGAAGCGTTATATCGACGCTT
>JBMZTF010000083.1:0-6802 GCA_049623565.1 Litorivicinaceae bacterium | reverse complement strand
GCGAGTTATCAGAGATTGTTGAGGCTTACTTTGGCGCCGTCGCTGGCTATCTGGACGCTTCTTGCGTCCGATACCTTCGTCCTGATCATTATATGTAGTGACTGCGCTTTCTAGCGTGCGCTCCGGAGCTGGTGTTTTTGGCTTGATGTCGGTAACCAGCGCTTGTTCACGCATTTCGGATTGTCTTGCTCTCACGACCTCCGGTTCGGGTGCCGGAGTTGACGCTTGGACATCGATAGAAAGTTCGAGGCTAGCTACTTGTGGGTCATCATCACGAAGGCGCTGCAGATCATAGTTTGGTGTTTCCATATTTGGATTTGGAATGACCAGTACTCGCACTTTGTGGCGACGTTGGATGGATTCAAGCTGCTGACGTTTTTCATTCAGTAGGAAAGTGCCCACTGGCACGGGAACCTGAACGCGTACCTCGCCTGTGCGTTCTTTGACTGTTTCGTCTTCCAATAATCGAAGGATTTGAAGAGCAAGAGATTGCACATCACGAATGCTGCCTTGGCCGTGGCAACGTGGGCACACTACGCCGCTTGTTTCACCCAGTGACGGGCGGAGACGCTGGCGGCTCATCTCAAGCAGACCAAAGCGTGAAATACGTCCGATTTGGACCCGCGCACGGTCAGATTTCAGAGCCTCCTTCAGGCGGTTTTCGACAGCTTTTTGGTTTTTGTTGGCCGACATATCTATGAAATCGATCACAATCAAGCCACCCATGTCACGGAGGCGGAGCTGCCGGGCAATTTCGTCGGCAGCCTCTAGATTGGTGCATAGAGCTGTTTCTTCAATATCTCCACCCTTGGTCGCGCGAGCGGAGTTGATGTCGATTGAAACCAGTGCTTCAGTCGGATCAATAACGATTGATCCGCCCGACGGAAGACGTACTTCACGCTGGAATGCTGACTCGATTTGGCCCTCGATCTGAAAGCGGTTGAAAAGGGGTGTTTCATCCTGGTAGCGCTTGATCTTGCTTCCATAGGACGGCATCACCTGTTGAACGAGATCCTTTACTTTTTCGAAGACCTGCTCACTATCCACAAGTACTTCACCAATATCTTGGCGCAGGTAGTCGCGGATTGCGCGGACAATAACGTTTGACTCTTGATAGATCAGGAACGGAGCAACGCCAGAGAGGGCTGCTTGTTTGATGGCTTGCCATGCTGTGTCGAGATAGTCGAGGTCCCACTGCAATTCTTCAACGGTCCGTCCAACACCCGCGGTACGGATGATAATACCGGCGCCTTGGGTGATTGTGAGGTTGGCGAGCTTATCGCGGAGTTCAGCACGATCATCACCCTCAATACGGCGGGAGATGCCGCCCGCCTCCGGATTATTCGGCATGAGGACCAGGTAGCGTCCAGCCAACGAGATGTATGTTGTGAGAGCGGCTCCTTTGGTCCCACGCTCTTCTTTTTCGACTTGAACGATAAGCTCTTGGCCTTCCTTCAGGACCCTGTCGATTTTTGTTCGCTCGCCCTCGGTGGGTGCGTTGTAGAAATATTCGGGAGAGATTTCTTTTAGCGGTAAGAAGCCATGACGCTCACTACCGAAGTCGATGAATGCAGCTTCCAGACTTGGTTCAATCCGCGAAATCTTCGCGCGATAAATATTTCCTTTTTTCTGTTCACGGTCCGAAGATTCGATGTCGAGGTCGTAGAGTTTCTGGCCATCGACCATTGCGACCCGTGTTTCTTCCGCTTGTAGGGCATTGATTAGTATACGCTTCATGTGTGTGGCAAACCTTATGGTTTAATCGCCACGATCTTAGGAGGCTAGTTTTTATACTAACCAGGGCCCAACCGAGGAAACGGTCGGATGACAATACACATTATGGTGGGCTCGACCGTTCCGTCGGGAGCCCCGAATTTCTTTGTTACGGCAGGCTTGCCTGCCGACACATTGAGACGTGTTTGTCCCAGCCTTGCTGGCCCGCCAAGATCGGGCGGGGATTATTTCATCTCCGGGTATACCGGAGGTCTCGTTTAGCGTTGGGGAGTCTTGACTCAACCCAACTCACCCGAGAGCATAACAGGGCAACTCTTTAGCGGCAATGCATCACGGAGAAAGTGAGTGGAAAAGAAAGTCCGATGGGCGACTGTAGACGCCGCCAAGGAAGGGCAGCGACTTGATAATTTTTTATCAAGTCAGCTGAAAGGGGTGCCAAAGGGCCGCATTTATAAAATGATTCGGACTGGTGAAGTTCGGATCAATAAGAAACGCTGTAAGCCTGACTCACGCGTTTCCGGCGGTGATGTGGTTCGCATTCCTCCGGTTGATTTAGAGGTGCCTAGGGAGCAGATTGCCCATCGCGGTATTCAGATGAAACTGTCTGAAGCCCTGATTTACGAGGACGAAGATGTCTTGGTGTTGAATAAACCCGCCGGCTTGGCCGTACATGGTGGGTCTGGACTGTCAACAGGTTTAATCGAGCAGTTACGTTTAGCACGGCCTGATGAGAAGTTTTTAGAACTTGTCCATCGCTTGGACCGAGAAACCAGTGGCTGTTTATTGGTTGCGCGCAGACCATCGGCTCTGCGTCGCCTGCACAAGCAATTGCGTGACCAGGATAAAACGTTACAAAAGCGGTATGTGGCTTTAGTTGCTGGAAAGTGGCCGCATTATCTTGTTGATATCGAAGCGCCTCTTGAAAAGTTTCAGCGTGGTGGGGAACGAATCGTTCAGGTAACTGAGAATGGCAAGCAATCGCACACTCGGATCTGCGTTCTCGAGCAACTAGACGGTTGCACACTCATCGAGGCGGAACCTGTAACAGGAAGAACGCATCAAATACGTGCGCATGCCGCGTATTATAAACACGCTGTATTGGGAGATCCTAAGTATCAGCATGATGGTTCGCGTGATCAATGGCGAGCGAGAGGCATCAATGGGCTCTGTTTACACAGCCGATCAATCGGTTTTAAAGGAGCGACAGGGCACCAGGTGACGGTAGTCGCCCGCATCCCTGACCCGATGTATAGGTTTTTAGTGAAATCTGGGTGCGACCCAGATGTTTATTAGAGAGGTTTTGAGTGGCAGAGAATCCTTGGACTGAGGGAAGTGAGCCCATTAAAGATCCTCATCAGAGTCAAGAAACGGATCGCTTATGGTCTGTGCTTGAGAGGACATTGGCGCAATCGACGACCGAACAGCGTCGGGCGAGACGTTGGGGAATCTTTTTTAAAACGATTACCCTAGGTTATGTCATGGGTCTGAGTGTTTTCTTGATTAATCAATCAGAACTTCCGATTGATGCGATGGGCTCTCACAGTCATACCGCAGTGGTGCCGATTGATGGCATGATTGCCCCTGGCGAGACCGCCAATGCTTATGACATTCAACAGAATTTAGAGGCCGCTTTTGAAGCCCCTGGTTCCAAAGGTGTGATGCTCGAGATTAATTCGCCAGGTGGTAGCCCTGTGCAATCGGAGTATGTCTACCGGGCGATCTTGGATTTGAAGGCGCAGCATCCTGGAAAGGCCGTGCATGCGGTGATAGGGGATATCGGAGCGAGTGGTGCGTATTATATCGCGGCCGCGGCCGATACGATTCATGCGGCTCCAGCATCAATAGTTGGCTCGATCGGGGTTGTCGCCTCGGGTTTTGGATTCAACAAACTTATGGAAAAACTGGGTGTAGATCGTCGCGTAATTGCAGCAGGAGAAAATAAAGCTATGCTGGATCCGTTCTCGCCTGAGTCCGAGGCCGACAAGAAACATTTGCAAGGTCTTTTGGATGCCACTCATCAGCAGTTCATTGCGCGTGTGCGGGAGGGTCGTGGTGATCGTCTGACGCCAGGCGGCGAAGATATTTTCGACGGAAGGGTCTGGAGTGGTGAGCAAGCTCTGATTCTCGGCTTGGTCGATTCATTAGCCGGTCCGGTTGAAGTTGCCCGCGAATGGATCGGTGCAGAAGAGCGGGTTTATTACGTTCAAGATGAGCCGCTTCTTAATCGATTTTCTCGGGAATTTGGTTTCGGTGTGGGCACCGCACTGACTTGGTTAGGTCGTCAGGGAATTTTGAACCCGTGGTCTCTCAGCCACTGACACAGTCTGATTAAAGGGAGGCCTTCAAGTGCCGTGGGGTCCTCACTTTTTACCGATGTAAATAGGCTGATACCTAAACTTTCGACTTTGAAACTACCCGCACAATTCAACGGTTTATCTTTTTCAAGGTAGCGCTCAATTTCTTGGTCATCGAGCTCTCGGAGTGTGACGAAGACTTCTTCGGTGTGGATCAGGCAGGGTTGATT
Organism: Litorivicinaceae bacterium; assembly: GCA_049623565.1. GTDB lineage: Bacteria > Pseudomonadota > Gammaproteobacteria > Pseudomonadales > Litorivicinaceae > HIMB30. The sequence continues at coordinate 2,544 of JBMZTF010000083.1, read as the reverse complement.
TGGAGCGATAACACCAACTGACGTGAAAAAAGATACCGATTCCCCAGAGAGCTTTTGCAGCATCGAACGTGCGTTTTCGATTGTAATGGGCTTACCCAAAATGACACCATCTAGCTCCGCTGACTGGTCGGTGCTGATCACTATTGCGTCTGGGTATTGTGCGGCGATTTTTTCGGCTTTATGTTGCGCCAATCGACTACTGAGTGCGCGAGCTGACTCACCCGGTCTCGGGGTTTCGTCGATCGCTGGAGCTTCGGTTGAAAACACGATCTCGAGTCGTTCCAGGATGTTTTTCTTGTACTGGCTCTCGCTAGCCAGGATTAGTGCTGGATTCATCGTTAAATTTCAGCGCTTTAGTCTTTGACAGGGGCCCTGCGCATCTCTAAAATCCCCGGCCTATGTTTTCAGACACCCTGCCTGAGCACCTGAACGCAAATCGGTTCATCGATGCAACGGAAGAGATATCTGGTCCTCTGGAGCCTCAACATTACAAGAGGTTTTCAGAGATGGCGACCTTGTTGCCTGGTGGACGGGCAACAATTCGTGGATCAAGAGAGCAGTATGGCCCGCGGGTGGTGTCTGGGGAGCTTCAGTGCGAAGCGAGCATGACCTGTCAGCGTTGTTTGCAACCGGTTACTGTGGCGCTTGAAGGATCGATTTACTGGGGGCTGGTGTTTTCCGAGAGTGAAATGCAGAGCCTCGATCAGGAGTTGGATCCAATCCTGATAGAAGAGGGGCAACTTTTTCTAAGGCAGGCGATTGAAGACGAGATGGTTTTATTATTGCCGATTATGCCGATGCATGAGTCGTGTGATATCGGATGGACACCGGATCCGGAACCCGGGGATGTTTCGGAACAAGAGAGCCCATTTACAGTGCTCGCTGCATTAAAGAATGAACAGGGATCCTGAAAGGAGATCATTATGGCCGTTCAACAGAACAAAAAATCTCGCTCACGTCGCGGTATGCGTCGTGCGCATGACTCACTATCGGGTCCAACCCTAACAACTGACGCGATGACAGGTGAAATTCACCGTCGTCACCACGTGAGCCCGGATGGATTCTATCGTGGTCGTCAAGTTGTGACACCACGTCAAGAAGAAGTTGCAGACGACGACGAATAAGTCAATGACTTTAATAGCCCTCTTTCCGGGGCAGGGCTCACAGGCTGTCGGAATGTTGGCCGACTTTGAGGTGGAATTCCCGGTAGTCAAAGACACCTTCACAGAGGCTTCTGACGCACTTGGCTACGATCTCTGGGTTTTAGCTCAAGAGGGTCCGGCCGATCAATTATCTCTGACTGAAATCACGCAACCGCTCATGCTGACCGCGGGGGTAGCGCTATACCGTGCTTGGATTCAGGCGGGTGGGCAGTGCCCGTCCTATATGGCCGGCCACAGCTTAGGCGAATATACCGCCTTGACTGCTGCTGGCAGCATGCGGCTTGCAGACGCTGTGCAGCTTGTGCGCGCGCGGGGCCAATTTATGCAAGACGCTGTTCCTCAGGGGACAGGAGCGATGGCTGCCGTAATTGGTCTTGACGATGACAAGATCGAGGCTGTTTGCGCGCGGGTCGCAACAGACACAGGTTGTGTGATTGAAGCGGTCAACTACAACGCTCCGGGGCAGTTGGTGATTGCTGGTGATGTAGACGCGGTTGAGGCATGCCTTCCATTAATGAAAGAGGCCGGCGCCAAGCGTGCATTAACCTTGCCGGTGAGCGCTCCATTTCATTGTGCGCTGATGGAGCCTGCCGCAGAACGTTTGCATGAAAAGCTAGACATGATTGAGGTACAGATACCCTCAGTTCCAGTGATCCAGAACGTGAGTATGAAACCAGAGTCAGATGTTGTCGTGATTCGAGAACAGCTCATTAAGCAGACATTTTCACCTGTACGCTGGACTCAGACGGTACAGAACTTTGAAATGCTTGGGATTCGGGCTGCCACAGAATTCGGTCCAGGTGCTGTGCTCTCTGGTCTGGCGAAGAGGATTCAAACAGGAGCTCAGCACTTCCCTTTGGGAACATGTGAGCTGTTTACCCGAGCATTACAGGAAATTAACGGATGACAGGTGCACTAGTCACAGGCGCAAGCCGCGGAATCGGACAAGCAATCGCCGAGCGGTTGGTTAAACAGGGATTTTATGTAATAGGAACAGCGACTACTGAGGGTGGCGCACAGGGGATCTCAGACCGTTTAGGCTCCAATGGGGAAGGACGTGTACTGGATGTGACTGATGCTTCCATGGTGGATGAACTCGCGCAGTCTTTGGCAGATGCTGACAAAAGCCCGCTTGTTTTAGTTAACAATGCTGGGATTACCAAAGATACGCTGATGCTTCGAATGAAGCCGCACGATTGGCAGGCTGTCATTGATACCAATCTGACATCAATTTATACCGTCGTATCGGCATTCATGAAGCCGATGACCAAAGCGCGGACGGGACGTATTATCAATATTAGTTCAGTTGCCGGATCATACCCATATCCTGGTGGAAATGTTTATGGTGGGACGAAAGCTTTTGTTAGCCAATTCAGTCTTG